>JBAXBD010000012.1:0-24268 GCA_037142165.1 Schlesneria sp.
GCGGTAACGGTGACTCGGCGAATCGTAGTGGCGGAAATCCGCCTGGCAGCAGCGACGGAGTTGGAGCCGGAGGTGGGCGAAGTGAGGGGAGCCCCCCGGCGGCGAAATCTCAACCAATCCAGAGCCTGATGCAAGCCGGCTCTCCATTCGCATATTTTAGCGTAACGGAATTAGTTGGACGTAAGACGTTTGAAGTTCGTTACGTTGATCTGCATGACAACCGTGTCTTGTTTCAGGCGGAAGTTCCAATCGAATGCGACGACCCACTCAAGACGATTGAAGTCTCGTTGCCGTTGCCACGTCTGCCACTCGTTGCACTTCAAGAACGCTCCTATGCCCTCGAAGTCCTTTGTGAAGGAACGCTACTGGGAAGTCACAGGGTGCTGGCAAGAATCACCCCCGGAAGCGCCCCACAAAACACATGATTCATTCGCAGCTGCCGCAACGAGTCGCGTTGAGATTTCGACGACAATGGAACAAAGATTTCTTGATTTTATTGAATCCAAACGAGTCTTATTGACTCTCAACGATTGACGACCAGACTTCCCACATAGAACTCGATAGCGAACTGGAGCGAAGTGATGGACCGACGAGACTGGATCAAGACGGTAGCTGCTGGATCTGTGGCTGGTATCGCAGCAGGAACGTTGAACGCTGAAGCGGCCGATGCGTCAACACGAAAAGCGGGTTTGATACCCGCCGAAAACGCTCAGCCCGGTTCGCTCGACTGGCAGTTAACTCGCGTCCGGCTCGACAAAAACCTTGGGTTTCGGACACCGTGGATCGAAGGCTATTGCTCAAAACAAAGCGTCGCAGCAAACGAGTCGATCGACATCATGGTCTCGACCGATCCCGTGCGACCCTTCAAGATCGAAATCTTTCGTACTGGATACTATGCCGGTCGTGGTGCTCGATTGATGACCACGCTTGGCCCATTTCCGGGGAAGAAGCAGCCAACACCGACTCCAGGTGAAAAGACTCTGCACGAGTGTCGCTGGGAAGCTACGACAACGCTCAAAATTCCTGCTGATTGGACCAGCGGCGTTTATCTTGGTCGGTTGAGTCTGATAGAAGACGATCCCGCCTCGGGATATTGGCAAAGCTACGTGGTCTTCATTGTTCGTGACGACCGGCCTGCTGATATCCTTGTGCAATGTTCCGATAATACCTGGCAAGCCTACAACCAATGGCCACACAATTACTCGGTCTACACACATCCGAAAGGAAATCAGGGGCCCTGGGCCGATGTCAGTTTTGATCGCCCTTACGCCAAATATCCTCAGATTTATGAAAACCCTCAGTCGATCGGATCAGGCGAGTGGCTCTGCTTCGAATTCCCCATGTCTTATTGGCTGGAACAGCAGGGCTATGACGTCACGTATTGCTCGAACAGCGATATGATGGCTCCGGATCGAGGCCTGAAATGCAAGGCATTCCTGAGCGTGGGCCATGAGGAGTATTGGAACATCAAGCAATACGAAAGCGTGATCAAGCTGAGAGACTCGGGCGTCAATCTGCTCTTTTTCTCTGGCAATTCCGTCTGCTGGGTCACCCCGTACCGCGACAGTTTCGACGGGCGGCCGAACCGGATCATGTTTCGCGGCGGCCCCTATGGCGGCAAGCACACCTATGCGGAATTGCGAGAGAAGCAGAACGGACCGTTCCCTCATCGCGGGCCTGACGAAGGTTATTTAATTGGTGCTCGCAATGTTGAACCGGTCAATGGTGGCGGTGACTGGATCTGCACAAAGCCCGACCACTGGATTTTCGAAGGGACTGGAATGAAGGCGGGAGACCGCATTGCAGGACTGGTCGGGTGGGAGTATCACGGAGAGCCTCCCGCTGATATTCCTGGCTTGGAAATCCTTGGCGAAGGGACCGCCCTTGTCGGGGGGACGCTCCCTCAGCACTGGACAGCGACGATCTATCCAGGCCCCAAAAACAACTTTGTTTTCAATGCTTCGACGATCTTCTGGTGCCAGGATCTTGCGAGCCCGCCAGGTCATATGTTGCCGTGGTCACACTGGAGCCGTCCACACGGGCCTGACGAACGCGTCCAACGGATTACGCACAATCTGATGCAACGTGCAATTCGATGAAATGGCCTGCGACTCCTTTCGCACGTTGTTTCTTTATTTTCATGAACCCTGAAACAAGTCGCCCAGGTTCAATCGATGGATTATTTCTTTTGAGTCATCTGAAGGCACCAGCGGAGATAAGCTTCAATCCAGGGATCTAAATCGCCATCCAGGGTCGCCAACGGATGCGAAGTCTTGTATTCGGATCGGTTATCTTTGCAATACGATTCAGGGTGCAGAACGTAGCTGCGGATCGTCTCGCCACCGAATCCGATTCGGGACTTCTCACCGCGGCGGGCGGCAGTCTCGGCATCACGCTTATCCGTTTCCATCTGGTAAAGCTTGGCGATCATCATCTTTCGTGCAAGTGCACGGTTCTGATGCTGACTTCGTTCGTTTTGGCATTGCACGACAGCGTTCGTCGGCAAGTGAGTCAATCGAATTGCCGAATCGGTCTTATTAACTTTCTGACCACCCGCACCGCTCGCCCGACAGATATCTTCCCGGATGATTTTCGGATCATCCCATTCGATCTCGATCGAGATGCTGTCATCCAGTTCGGGCGTGACATCCACAGCCGCAAACGACGTCTGTCGGCGATGAGCCGAGTCGAACGGACTCATTCGAATCAGCCGGTGATTGCCCGTTTCGCCCTTTAACAGTCCGTAGATGTACGGACCGCGAATGATGAGAGTCGCTGAGTGTATCCCTGCTTCTTCCGCCGGCGACGAATCGAGCAATTCCGTCGCAAATCCCTTATTCTCTGCCCAACGCTGGTACATACGAACCAGCATTTCAGCAAAGTCTTGCGCGTCAGTTCCCCCTTCGCCCGCCTGGACGGAAAGATAAGCGGAATTCGCGTCTTCCGGGGCTGACAACATCGCCTGTAGCTCGACTTCTTCAAATTGTTTTTGAAGTCGTTCGACAGTCTCCTGGATTTCGGCAATGGTTTCGGGCGAGTCTTCTGCCTCGGCAAATTCCACCAGGACGGCCAGATCCTCTGATCCCGAGAATAACTCGTTGATGGGTTTGAGAACCCCGTTCAACGTCTTGAGCTCGGTCACCTGAGCTTGTGCCTTTTCCTGATTATCCCAGAAGCCGGGTTGCCCCATGGCATCATTGATTTCAGCAATCCTGCGATTCTTGGTATCGCAGTCAAAGAGACCCCCGCAAAAGGATGATGCGGTCAATCAACTTCTGGCACTGGTCTTTGAGCTCATTTTCCATGACAGTTTTTCAATTCTCAAAAATCGATTCGATTCACCACAGCACCGACACGTGTCTCATGCTTTGGGTTCAGGTGTTAAAGTTCGCTGGCGGAAGTATATCGACTGTCCGAAAAAAATCGACCGGACAACTTGATTGTGCTGCTTCACGAACCCTTGAGTATCTCATCCAGCTCGACTGCCCGATGTTCGCGAGCTGACAAATAGCA
Source organism: Schlesneria sp. (assembly GCA_037142165.1). Lineage (GTDB taxonomy): Bacteria > Planctomycetota > Planctomycetia > Planctomycetales > Planctomycetaceae > Schlesneria. The sequence goes on from JBAXBD010000012.1 coordinate 3,514, forward strand.
GGCTTCAACGAGGGCCATCGTCTTCAGATTATCGTCGCCACCGATTTCAGGTGTTGTCTGTTGCTCCAAAGCACACAAAAGTTGTGCCATCGGTCCAACAAAGGCATCCGGAAACCAGACTTCGTTCCAGGACGGACGATGCCAGTCTGGCGATTGAGTCGTCGTGTATTCGAGAGTACTTGGCGTCCGCTCAGGGTAGCTGGGCCAGCCAATAGTCCCACGAGCCAGACCCGTTGTTCCTTCAATCCGCCATTTGATACCAATGTCAGCAGCCGCACCTTCCTTCGAGGGACCGGCCCAGACATCGTCGCAACCCATCGCCCGAAATCCATTCGCGTACTCAAGAATGTACAGGCAGATGCCATCCTCGTGCGGGAACTTCGTACGAGGATCGGTTCGCACACTCGCGAAGACTCGGATAGGGTCGCCAAACCAGTACCGAAACGTGTCAAGGTGATGAATGCTCATGATCCTGAGCGTCACCCAACCTTGCCGTGCTTGCCAGGGCATCCAGTGCGGAATCGCTCTCATATCGATCGTCGCCAGGACGGGCTCGCCGAGATCACCACGATTCAATAGGGACTTGCAGGCTCGTACCGACTGGTCGTAGCGCATGTTCTGGTTGACGGCCAGCATCATGCCGGCATCGCGACATAACCGGACGATTTCGACCCCCTGCGCATAGTTGACCCCGAGTGGCTTCTGCGCGAGGACCCCTCGAATATGACTCGATTGCTTCACGATTTCACGGATCATCGACAACTGCAGATCAGGAGGAACGGCAACGTCAACAACTTCGACTGCCGGATTGGCCAGCATCTCAACTGCGTCGGAATAGATGTGGGGAATCTGATGTCGAGCGGCCACCGATTCCGCCTGCTCACGCCTTCTCGCCGCAATGGCAATCGGGTTGAACCCGGCGCTGCGATAAGCAACGAGATGACAGTCAGCCATGATGAACCCCGCACCGATACAACCGATTCCGATCGATTTATCACGGGGCAATTTGGGAAGGAATTCGAGTTCACTAACCATTGTTGCGCTCACTTTTCCGTGCTTTAAAAACGAAGTTTCACCTGTTTCTTACGTTTTCATCCGTCGCTGCGAAGTAGCCACGCAGAAGGATTTTCGATCGCTTGACTGACCGTTTGAAGAAATCTGGCAGCCGGAGCACCATCGACGATCCTGTGGTCGAACGTCAGACTTAAGGTCAACTGATCGCGGGCAACGATCTTGTCGTCAACCACGACAGGCTCGCGTCGAATCCGCCCTAACCCAAGTACTGCGGTCTCAGGCACGTTAATAATCGGCGTAAAGGAATCGATCCCGAAAGACCCCAGGTTCGTAATCGTGAAGACGCCCCCTTGCATTTCCGAGATGGCCAACGTTCCTGCACGAGATTTCTCGATCAACGCAACCGTCTGTTTTGCCAGCTCAAATAATCCGATCGATCCGACATCACGAACGACAGGGACGACAAGCCCCCCCTCCGTATCCACAGCAAAGCCGATGTGAAGCCCGTCAGACATTGAAGGAATCACCCATTGATCCCCTTCGGATCTCGCTGCCAGAAGCGGGTGCTGCCTCAACGCCAGCGACACCAGTTTCATAATGATGTCAGAGTAAGACGGGATGACAGATCCATTCGCAGCCTGCTTGAACTGAGCCCGCAGTCCGACCAGATTCGAAGCGTCGAGACGAGTCGTTAACGTCACCGATGCGGTCTGTTCCCGACTGGCGATCATCCGATTGGCAATCGTGCGACGACGTGACGAGACCGGAACAACTTCTGAACCGGTTGAATGAATTGGTCGTGACTTGGCGGCTCTCACGTCGTTTTCACGGACACGGCCATCACGCCCCGTACCATGAAGTCGCCGCCAATCTATACCCAGCTCTTTGGCAACTCGACGAGCACGCGGACTGGCGAATTGTGCGGAATTCGCCTGCTTCGGCGTTACTTTTCCTGCCGAAGTCGTATGCACATCTTCAGCCATAATTCGTCCAGAAGGGCCCGAACCTTCCAGCGCCGCGAGACTCACGCCCCTCTCACGTGCTAGACGTCTTACCGAAGGAGACGCCGCAGGTGCCTCTTGACCGTCAGAGACTTGCGAAGGGACCAATTGAACAATCGCAGGCGGGAATGGTGCCTCGGACTTTGATTGATCTGACGTTGGTTTCGAAGTGGGCGCCGATGAGCTTGCACCGATTGCAACAGGTGCCGCTTCTCCGTCACCAACAAGAAATCCAATCACGGCACCGACGGCCACGACCGTTCCCGGCTTTGGGGCATCCGCAGGAATTCTCAGAATGCCACTATCGACCGCTTCAATGTCCTGTGCGGCCTTCTCCCCTTCCAGTTCAAAAACTGCATCCCCTGCCCGAACGAAGTCACCTTCCTTCTTCAGCCAACGGACAAACGTACCCTCTTCCATCGACCAGCCGAGTCGGGGAATTGTGATTGAAAACGGCATGCTGAACGCCTTGAAAGAAAAGGATGACCTGGAAAGACGACGGATTCATTGGGGGAAAAGGGTGATTGGTGAATTCAGACTCGAACTCGCATTTCTCTGATTCATCCTCCCTCCTTCACCCCTATCACTTTTCGTCATTCTCGCATCAGTTCTCGGATGGCCTTGGAAATAGTTTCTGCTTGAGGGACCACCGCCTGCTCAAGCGGTGGACTATACGGCGTTGGAGTAAAAGCACCGTTAATTCGTTTAATCGGGGCATCGAGATCGTTAAACCCGCGATCCGCAACTTGAGCCGCAACATCGACGGCAAATCCGCACGGCGCGAACCCTTCATCTACGACAAGCAACCTGCCAGTCTTCTTTACCGACTGCAGGATCGTTTCCATATCAAGCGGCAACACTGTTCGAGGATCAACGAGCTCGACCGAAATCCCCTCTTTTTCGAGCTCGTCACAGACTGACAATGTCAGATGTACCATGCGAGCCAATGCAACCACGGTCACATCCTGGCCTGGTCTGACGATCGCCGCTTTGCCGAACTCAATCTCATACTCAGTCTCGGGGACTGGCCCCTTCACCGACAGAATTTCTCGATGTTCGAGAAAGATGACCGGGTCGTTGCTGTTCAAAGCCCGTTTGAAGAGTCCCTTCGCATCATAAGGAGACGACGGAACGACAACGGTCAAGCCTGGTATCTGAACGTACAACGCATAATAGTTGCCCGAATGATGCGTTGCTGCCGAGTGCCCGATCCCAATGCAACCACGTAAAAGAACCGGCATCTTCAATCGGCCACTGCTCATGTATTGGATTTTTGCAATCTGATTCACGATTTCACCGACGGAATCAAGCACGAAGTCGGCGAACATAAAGTCGATCACAGGTCGAGTTCCCGTCATCCCCGCTCCGCACGCCAGCCCCACGAATCCACGTTCGCAGATCGGGGTATCACACAGACGAGTCGGTCCATAGATGTCGAATAATCCAGCTGTCGTCTTGAAATTACCACCTCGCTGGCCGATCCCTTCACCCATCACGAAGATCCCTGGATTCTTCGCCATCTCTTCCGACAGCGCTTCGTGAGTCGCTTGTGTCATCGTAATATCGCGGCCTGCCGCCGGCCTGAGATTCTGGACTGGCACCCTGGAAGAAACAGGGGTTTCTGAATAGGTGAATTGCGTGGCTGACGCCGCTTCAGGCCAGGGACTGCTTTCGGCGAATTTTCGAGCCTCGTCGACCAACACCTTGATCTCGTTATCGACCGCGTCAAACTCTGCGGCCGTGACTGCACCTTGTTCAATCGCCTTGGTTCGCAATCGTTGAATCGGACATCGCTTTTTCCATCCTTCGACATCCTCGCGTGTACGATAGGTAAAATCCCCCATCCCTTCCGCGTGTGCTCGCGTCCGGTATGTAACGCATTCGATCAGCGTTGGTCCACCACCAGAACGAGCTCTTGCCACCGCTTCGCTCGCCACACGATGCAGTTCCAACGCATCATTCCCATCAACGGTCAGCCCCGGCATTCCGTAGGCGACACCGCGGCTCCCCACACTAGGGTTCCCGGCTGAGTACGCAAACGGTACCTCTGTCGCGAACTGATTGTTTTCACAGACGAACAGCACTGGCAGTTTCCAGATGCTGGCCATGTTCAAGCCTTCGTGAAAGGCACCGTTATTCACGGCTCCATCACCAAAAAAGGCGACCGCAACGTTATCCGTTTTCATCAACTTGAAGCTGTAGCCACCGCCGCACGCCTGCAGGATACACGGTCCGACGATGCCGCTAGTTCCCATCATCCCGACTTCCGGCGAGAACAGATGCATGCTCCCCCCGCGACCTCGCGAACAACCTGTCTGGCGCCCGAACAGTTCCGCCATCAATTCTTTTGGAGGCAACCCTTTGGCCAGCGCATGACCATGCCCGCGATGCGTACTGAAAACAACGTCGTCGGATCGCAAATGAGAACAGACCGCACTGGCGATCGCTTCTTCGCCGACGTATGTATGACACGCCCCATGAATCAGCCCTCGCTGGTGGCAGCGAGCCAGTTCTTCTTCCGTCTGCCGAATGACCTGCATTTTCCGATAGAGTCCCAGGCAAGTCTTGGCAATATCATGATTCGTCATCAGGAATTCGACTCCTCGTTGTACTTCAGTTCGTCGGCAAATCGAGCGGGCCGGCGCTCGATCAATCGTATTGAATTAAAAAATGAATCGGCGGTGTGTTCGTAAACAACTCTCACGTTTACGAAGCAGGGTCAACATAGCGCCGTGTTCCGCCGCCATTCATCGCAAGGTTTCCCCCATCCATGGGAATCAAGGCTCCCGTAATCCAGCTCGATGCATCCGAAGCAAGCAGCACTGCCAATCCCCGAATATCGTTCGGGTGACCCAGCCGACCCGCGGGGATTCCCTGCAGAAATCGGTCCTGTAGCGCCGGGTCCGCCTCAATCCGTTTTTCCAAGCCTGGATTCAAAACTTGAGCAGGCAGAATGGCATTCACCCTGACTCCCAGCGCTGACCATTCGGTACTCAGTTCGCGAGTCATTTGCGCCACCGCTCCCATCGCCATACTGTATGCGATGTGGCTGCGGCCCAGTGCCGTGATACTGGCGAGCGAACCAATGTTGACGATGCTTCCCCGTCGTTGAGCAATCATCCGCCGACCCGCTTCCTGGCACATGCAAAACCGCCCGTAAACCAGGTTTCTCCAGGTTTTTTCGACGTCATCCAGCGAGATCTCTTCGGGTTTGCCAAGGCAGCCCTCGCCCGCCACGTTCCCCAGGAAATCGATTCTTCCAAACTCTTTGTCCAAAGTTGCAAACATGGCTCGAATCGAATCGGGTCGAGAAACATCACAAGTGACAGCGATCGCTTTTCGTCCCATCCCCTTGATGGACTCAGCCGTGGTTTGAACACCGACTTCGTTAATATCGAGAAGCATGAGATCCGCACCATGTTCTGCCAGCGCGAGCGACATGGCCTTACCCATCCCACTTGCAGAACCCGAAACCAGTGCGACCCGCCCGGTAAGATCAAAAAGTGATGACACGAATTTTCCTTTATTCAGATTGCTCGCAATGAACGGCTATGACCAACCCAACAACTCTTTAAGAATCGGCCATTGTTTGGTCATGAAGACTAATGCCGAAAGCCCCAGATAAAATACTCCACAAGCAACCATTCCTGCCTGATGATACCACCGTGGACGAAGTTCGTTTGGCAGCAACGTGACATTGATCCACAGTAACTGAAAAGCGGTCACTCCGATCGCCAGATTGTTCAAGTTGGCAATGATCAGGGTCATCAGCTTCGGAGTCCCATACGTGCTGAAGACGTAAGCCGCGATCATCGTCCACACGACGTACGAAAATAACAGCGAATAGTAAATATACTTCACCTGATCGTCGCGCATCCGATCTCGGGCATGTCGACTGGCCGACCAGATAATGTCGGTCCAGCGACGACTGAAATCTTCCACGATTGACATCTGACTTGGCAGCAAAACGGTCAGTCCAACCATCAATGTGACAGTCCAAAGTAATGCACCAAACGCTGGTCCAAATTGAGGAGCATGACGGATTCCATCTGCCGTGATCATCGCCTGCGCCCATTCCAGCTTGTCAGACTGGTTATAGAGTTTGGAATAGGAGGCAAACTCAAGTGAAAGGAGTGCCGGCAAGGCCATTCCCATAAAACAACCAGGTGCCCAGACGATGATCTGGTCGGTTAAAATATACTTCCACCAGCCACGCCAGCGCCTCAGGTTATCGGGCGTGATCGTAAAGACTTTACCAAGGTGGCTCAGTGTGATATCGCGTCCACCAACAGCACTGGCAATCGCACCAACCTGTTGACCCATTCCCCAGCCTTTGTCTCGAACGTAATTGCTATACGTGGAATTAGCCAATCCACCACCACCCGCATAGCCGGCAAACGCCCCGAGGACAGCGATATTACCGAGTTCAATGAGTGGCCATGATCCGTCATGCCATAAGTGAGCGAACACATTCGTCAGCCCATCCTGGCCATCAATCTTGATCGGTACATTGCCGAATTTGGCAAAACCGCTCATCACGTTCCACCAGTGCATCGGACTGACGAACAGGATTCCGATCGTCAAACAGAAACCCAGTACGACCGCAACCTTAATGGTCATTACCGCCTGCAGCATGTTGTAGACTTTCCCCCCGATTAAGACGGGAAACGCAACACCGAGAAGGCAGGCATAGGCCAGCACAGTGACCAGCCAACGGTCTTCCACACCCGGAGGCCGGTCCAGCCAGACAGCGGCCATCACAGCAGCGGCATTCGTCGACAAAGCAGGAATCAGAGCCGACAAACTGAGAAACATGATCACGGGAACCCAGAACATCGGTCCCGGTCGCTTACGCAGGAATCCAGTCATCACAGGCTCACCACAGTACAAGGCGTAGCGAGCACATTCGATGTTGTAAAAGACCTGGAGAACGATCGCGACCGTGGCAATCCACATCAATCCGCCGCCGTACCGAGCAGTCACCTCGGGGCCGAGCAGCCATTCTCCCCCGCCAATCTGGATCCCCATCATCACAATCCCGGGTCCAATAAAACTGGCCCAGTTGCGCAGTCCCAAATGCTTCGGTTCAGGAAGCTCGGCAATGTCCCATGTCGGAAGACATGTGACAGGAAGTTCTGTTTGATCTGTCATATTGGAGCAGCGCTATGACGAAGAATTTGGGAGGAATAGCCTGACACGGTATCCCGGTGACGCCGTGGAATCAAACGCTCGGAATGAGAAGAAATGCGATCGGGAGGACGAGGCTGACCTGATTTAGCGAGTCGGCGGTGAGATATTTGCGTTGCTGTGGACGAAGTACTTTTGAAACAGCAAGCCGAGATAAAAGGTGCCACGGTTTTGCTGTCTTCGGTAAAGCCGTGCTCTTCGGACGCGTCCTCGAACCACGAAGACACGGCCTTGTCGAAGACTCCAAAACCGTGGCACCCCGTTTTTCGACCACTTTTCTGCTGATCAACAGCCTCTCTCCAGGATCGAGCTGAGGGCCGCCCCCCCCCGCCGGTGCCCAATCGATCGGAAATTCCCGACGAAGCCAAATTTGGGAAACTGATACGCTTTCGGTTTCCACACTTGTATCTGGTCAACCCCTGCGAAAGCATGGACAATTTCTTCGAGTGATCTTGCTGGCGGAATCCGTGACGCACGACAGAATGGGTTCCTTACGATAAACGACTTTCTTGATTCAAAGGGTTCATGATGCGAGTCTGGCCGGGACATCCTTATCCGCTGGGAGCCGTTTGGGATGGCGCAGGGGTCAACGTCGCTCTGTTTTCTGATAATGCGACCAAGGTCGAATTGTGCTTGTTCAATTCGCCCGATGATCATCAGGAATCGGAACGGATCGAACTGTCTGAACGAACCTACAACGTCTTTCATGCCTACTTTCCCGACCTGAAACCTGGCACGCTTTACGGATTTCGAGTTTACGGCCCCTACTCGCCGCAGGACGGGTTCCGATTTAACCCGAACAAAATTCTTTTTGACCCCTATGCCCGTGCCGTCGGTAGGATGCTGAAATGGAATGACGCCCTGTTTGGATTCCGTAAAGACGAGTGTGATCAGGATCTCTCGTTCGATGATCGCGACTCGGCCCCTTATGCACCCCTGGGACTGATCGTCGATACCGCGTTCACGTGGGGAAAAGACGAACGGCCGAGTATCCCCTGGGAACGGACAATCATCTATGAACTGCACGTGAAGGGGTTCACGAAATTGATGACCGAGGTTCCCGAAAAGCTGCGAGGAACCTACGCCGGACTCGCGAGTCCCCCTGCCGTCGATTATCTGAAGAAACTTGGTGTGACAGCGGTCGAACTGCTGCCCATCCATTTTCATATCGACGAGGAATTCCTGACCGATCAACAGCGGGTCAATTACTGGGGCTATAACTCCCTTGGCTTTTTTGCCCCTGAACCTCGCTATTGCGCCACCCACGATCCGGAATTGATGGCGCAAGAATTCAAGTCGATGGTCCGCACACTGCACGCGGCGGGGATCGAAGTCATTCTCGACGTTGTCTACAACCACACGGCCGAAGGGAATGAACGAGGGCCAACCCTGTCGTTGCGAGGTATCGACAACACCAGTTATTACCTGCTGAACGACAAGAACAGACGCTATTACACCGACTTCACCGGTTGCGGAAATACGCCCTACATGCGGCATCCGCGAGTCCTTCAATTGATGATGGACAGCCTGAGGTACTGGGTCACAGAAATGCACGTTGATGGTTTTCGTTTTGACCTGGCCAGCACGCTGGGCCGCCAATTCCATAACGTCGACAGCATGAGCGGCTTCTTCAACGTGATCCACCAGGACCCGATCCTGTCCCAGGTCAAGCTGATCGCCGAACCCTGGGATGTCGGCGAAGGTGGCTATCAGTCGGGCAAATTCCCCGTCATCTGGACCGAATGGAACGGACGGTATCGCGACAGCGTCCGTTCCTTCTGGAAGGGTGATGGCGGCATGATCGGTGAGATGGCGACCCGCCTGGCCGGAAGCAGCGATCTGTACGAAAATAACGGTCGGAAACCCTCTGCCAGCATCAATTTTGTCACGGCCCACGACGGGTTCACGATGCGCGATCTGGTCAGCTACAACACCAAACATAACGAAGCCAACGGCGAAGGGAACCGCGATGGGAACGATCATAATCTGAGCTGGAATTGCGGCGTCGAAGGTCCCACGGATGATCCCGAGATTGTCGCATTGCGAGAACGCCAGCAGCGCAACTTCCTTGCGACACTGTTTGTCTCGCAAGGCGTACCCATGCTGTTGGCAGGGGATGAACGAGGACATTCCGCGCAGGGAAATAACAACTGTTACTCGCAAGACAATTTCCTGTCCTGGTTGAGCTGGGATCTGAAACCGTCCGAACAGAAATTGCACGATTTTGTGCATCGGCTGATCGAAATTCGCAGGGCACAACCCGCGCTCTCCCGGCGTAAATTCTTCCAGAGTTCGGTTCAGGGTGACGACGTCGACGATATCTACTGGCTGGACAGTTCGGGCAAACGGATGTCGGAAGCGGAATGGAACGATTGCTCGCTGCACGCGATCGGCATGCTGCTGCTGGGCCATTGCAGCCAGATTAACGACGAAGGGGCCTGCATCATTGGGGACAACTTGCTGGTCCTGATGAACGCCAGCGACAAAATCGTTCCATTCTCGATCCCGAAAGCGGTCAAGCGATTTAAGGTCTTGGACCGATTGTTTGACACGTTTGACGGAGAGACCGAGATCGTCCAATACGATACATCGCAGCCGTACCCGTTGCAGCCGCGAAGTATGGCCCTTTTCCGGCACAAGATTGGTGGATGAGAAATTTCGGGCAGCCGAAGCCTGAAAAATGGCAAAATCGGCGGTTGCTTGTCGCTTCTCGCCGCGCGAACTAGAATCGCCACCCTTGTCGGCGTAAGGTTTTTTGGCGGGCAATCTCTTTGAAAACTTTGCTCGTCGTCCGTTCGGACACCTCGTTGGCGGACAATTTTCGTTTATTTCAGGAGATGTATTGTGACGGTGAAGGTCGCGATTAATGGGTTCGGCCGTATTGGGCGATTGGTGTTCCGAGCAATGGTGGAACAGGGTCTGGTTGGCAAAGACGTTCAGGTCGTCGCCGTCGGCGATATCGTTCCTGCCGATAACCTCGCTTACCTGCTGAAGTATGACACGACCCAGGGTCGTTTTGCTGGTGAAGTCGGCTCGAAGAAGTCCACCCCGGACAAGGCTGAAGACGACGTTCTGATCGTCAATGGACATGACATTCATGTTGTCAGTGCCAAGTCCCCTGCCGAGCTTCCCTGGAAGCAGTTCGGTGTCGATATCGTCATCGAATCGACCGGCTTGTTCACCGAAGCCGACAAGGCCAAGGGTCACATTACTGCGGGTGCGAAGAAGGTCATCATCTCGGCTCCTGCCAAGGGTGAAGACATCACCCTGGTGATGGGTGTCAACAGCGACAAGTACGATCCCAAGTCGCACCACATCATTTCGAACGCTTCCTGCACGACGAACTGTCTGGCACCTGTCGTTCACGTCCTGCTCAAAGAAGGTTTTGGAATCGATGAAGGTCTGATGACCACGATCCATGCTTACACCGCCACCCAGAAGACGGTTGACGGCCCCAGCAAGAAGGATTGGAAGGGTGGCCGTGCTGCCGCTCAGAACATCATCCCCAGCGCCACCGGTGCCGCGAAAGCGGTCGCCCTGGTCTGCCCTGAAGTGAAGGGGAAACTCACCGGGATGGCCTTCCGCGTTCCAACCCCAACAGTTTCGGTCGTCGACCTGACGGTCAAGACTGTCAAAGCAACCAGCTATGCCGAAATCGCGGCTGCGATGAAAAAAGCCAGCGAAACCTATCTCAAGGGAATCCTGGAATACACCGAAGACGAAGTTGTCAGCAGTGACTTCATTCACAGCAAGTCCTCATCGATCTTCGATAAAGGGAGCGGTATCGAGCTGAACAGCAACTTCTTCAAGCTGGTCAGTTGGTACGACAACGAATGGGGTTACAGCAACCGAGTCGGCGACCTGGTCAAGCTGGTCATCGATAAGGGTCTGTAAGACCGAATCAGTTTATTTGATAAACGCGGCCTGGATGTGTGATCACGTCCGGGCCTTTTTGTTTGATCGTTTTCTCGTCCCCAAACATCGGTTTGGGAACGCCCACTTTGAAACTCCGCTTGGCAATCTGCCACGGTCCTTAATCATTTTCTGCGATTAGTACCTAAGTTTGACGTTCTCGACCGAAATGAAAAAATTGCACCATCAATCGAAACTCCCCGGCGAAATTGGTTCTCGCTTTGTTCATACCCCCTTCGGCAAAAAGATCGGTTAGGCACCTCACGCATCACTCCCATTCTTTCACACTACGAAAAACATGACATTCGCACTAAATTGAAATTTGACCCTCAGTTCCGGCGGAATTGTCATTTTCTGACCCATACCACAACATGGGATAATTCATGCAATTCAATCACTAAAGATTTTTCGCAGGTCTGCGAATGGGTACCCCGGAACAAGTTTCGATCCCCTCACTTTTGTGGTCGAAAGAAATCCGTGGCACGGTTGCCTACGCAGATGCCAACTCGTTGATCACTTCACCCGAAAATAAGTTTGCATATCATTGCGTCGGAGGATGGTGGTCTCGCTATCGCCGGGACAATGGAGAACTTATCTGGCGACGCCATCATCGTCGCGGATCTGTCTATTTCGGCCTTGTTTCAGACGTCATCATTGCCACAACTTACCATGCTGGAATTTATGGAATCAGTTTCATTAGCGGCAGAAAACTGTGGACACGTCTGGGTGATTCTTTTGACTGGTTCCTGAAGTTGTTGGACTGTGTGCCGGGACTTGATAATGAAGGCGATCGGCCAGTGGGCATCGTCAATGAGCACGTTCTAAGCATCGAAGGGCGGCTGATCGATCGCAACACCGGACGGATTCTTTCGCGACATCACCTTGAGACATACGTCGAGGAGTCTGAGGCAATGGCGCGGGGGGCGGTTGGTTACCGCGCGACGATTGACGGGCAGATCTTCGATTTCTCTCCACGGCTCAAGCAACAAGAAACCGAATTTCTCAACTGCCAGAAAATGAGGGATGAGATCCAAAACATCCTGGCACAGGAGAATCTGGAATTATCCGGTGATTGGAACTGTATCCAAGAATACAATTCGACGGTCTTTTTTATTGCTTGCAATCCACCGGATTTTGACCATTCGGTCTACCAAATGCGTCTTCAATCAGGTGTCAAAACCATCGATGTTCGACATTTTCTGATGGTGATGCGCAGGATCGACGGCGTGATCGTTCATCGCGAGGAAATTGGCTTTTACTACCAGGCGAGCTTCTCATGGTGCAATCAAGGCCTGCTCACTGTGGAATTGCAAACAAAGAAACAATGGAATTGGGGCAACCGCTGTAACCTTCGAGTCTATGACCTCTCTGTCGATAGGCTTTTCCCAACCAACTGAAGATTTTGGGGGGAAAATGGCCGGTCAATTTCCGGATGCAGAGACATATGATGCTAGTGAATCGCTTTTGTGCGCTGCTTTGGATTCATCAATCAAACCAACCGTTGATCTTTATTGAGACTTCATTTTCGTGATTGAGCCAGCCCCGACAACGAAGCCGAACGATCGACACGAGGAATTCGTGACGTTGCTGACGGCGGCTCACGACAAATTGCTCGGGTACCTGATGTCAGTTTTGGGGCGTTGGCACGATGCGCAGGACGTATTGCAAAGTTCCAGCCTGCTGATGTGGAGGAAATTCGAGACATACGAATCGGGCAGTAATTTCGTGGCTTGGGCCAGTACGATTTGCTTTTACGAGGCGAAGAACTTTCAACGGCAGGCGGCGAGATCGCATTTGAAGTTCGATGACGACTTGCTGGCGACGTTGGCTACTGAGCGAATCCTCGATCTCGATCTCCAGGGGCAACGGATCGCAGCCTTGGAGTTGTGTTTGAATGAAGTCGGACCGGCCGAGCGAGAACTGTTACGTACCGCCTATGACGAACACGGCGGGATCATTGAATTGGCAGCGAGGCTGCAGCGAGCCCCCCGAACGCTTTACAACAAATTGACACTGTTGCGGCGACGTTTGACCGAGTGCGTACAGCGACGTTTGCAAGCGGGGAACGCATGACACTCGACCAACAGAACCACCTTTTGGAACTTTTTGCGGCATTCGAGCAAGGGACGCTCACAGAGGCAGAGTACCGGGAACTGCAAGCCGTTCTGCGAACAGATATCGAAGCACGAAGATTCTGGTTTCTGCATCAGGATCTGGAGCTGGGATTGAAATGCCTGACTCAGGCCGTTACGAGAAGCGGGGAAAAGGCGGGGAACAGTGAATTTATCGGCACGGGATCAGCAAACGCTGACGTCGGGCCAGACATTCGTTTGCCAACGAGCCCCGCCAATTTATCGCGGGTGTCGACCGCCACTCGACGAAATCTCACGGTTTCAGTAGCCACCTTGTTATGCCTTTCCGCGATGGCCATGTTCGGTCTTCAAATCTGGATGCAACAGCCAGACGCTGATCGAGTTGTTGCAAGCAGGATCGCAAATCAGCGAACGGGTAATTTTATCGTCGAATCACCAACGCATGGGACGACGTTTGCACTGGCCGATCAGAAGGGTAAGGTGCTCGCGTTACATTTTTTGCTGAAGACCGAATGTCCAAATTGCCTCAAGCTGGCTCACGACTATTCCCAGCTTGCCACTTCCAATCCCGATGTCGTTCATCTGTTTCTCAAGCCTGACAGCACAGATGAGATCAAAGTTTGGGCAGCAAAAATCAGCCAGGAAGGCCTCAAGAATCCACCCGTCGTTTATCGCGACCCGGATGCCCGGTTAGCGAATGAATTCAACATCCCTGACGGCTATCAGTTCCATGGTCAGTCCGTCCATTACCCGGCACTGGTGTTGCTCGATAGTTCCGGCAAGGAACTGTTCCGCTACGTTGGCAAAGACAACACCGACCGAATGAAGCCCGACGACTTTATCGCCAGGCTGGCAATGGTGACGAGCCCCAATTAATCGCCAGATCAACCACGATTCGTCAGGCTGCATCGAAGTCAGCGACTTCGAGGCGACGTACTTCCTTGCGTACCAATCACAGAAAGAATGCCCATGTTGATTAAGTCATTCTTACATCTTGCATGTGTCGTGGCCATTTTCGCCGCGACGCAGCGGAACGTCGTTGCTCAGGAAGCGAAGAGTCCCTACGACAAACTGGTTCCTCAATACCTGCTCGGTCTCGTACATGCGCCGGAGGTTCACGGCGAGCTGAAGCTCACTGACCAACAGATTGCTGATCTGGAAATTCTGCTTCGCAACCTGGACGCGAAATGGTTTCCGGCCCGTATTTTACAGACCGATCAAGAACGTGCGGTGACTCGTGAACTGGAATTGCAAGTCTGGGAATGGTTCAGAAAATCCGCAACGGAAGAGCAACGACAACGACTTCAGCAACTGGAATATTACGCCCAAGGTAACCGAATCGTGTTTCGCAGCGATGTGGCAAAGCAAGTCGGTATCCTGTCGTCTCAGCAACAGAAACTGGCAGTTCTCGCCCGTGCCGCTGACGAATCGAAAATGGCTCTGACGAACACACAGTTCGGCGACCCTCAAATCAAAAGTTTGCAGGAAAAAGCAGAGAAAGCGAGCAAGGGGGAACGAGAAGGACTGATGAAGATCATACGGCCAGAGCAAAGAACGAAGCTGCAAACATTGCTGGGCGAACCGTTCGACCCCACAAGGTTGAAACGGATCTATGCAATGGCTCCCGAGTTCGTCGAAGTCGAACACTGGATGAACTCATCACCACTCACCTTGCGGGAATTACGAGGCAAAGTGGTGCTGGTTCACTTCTATGCGTTTCAGTGTCACAACTGTCATGCCAACTTTGGAATCTACCGGCGATGGCACAAGGAATTGACCGACAAAGGCGTTGTGGTGATCGGTATCCAAACTCCGGAAACGAATCGCGAGCGAGACGCTGAAGCGGTGAAAGCCGCTGCCAGCGAAAAGGACTTGAAGTTTCCGATCATGATCGACTTGAAGTCGGAAAACTGGAAAGCCTGGGGAAACACCATGTGGCCTTGTGTCTATGTCGTGGATAAGCAGGGCTACATCCGGCTGTGGTGGCCTGGCGAATTAAACTGGAAGGGCGCAACCGGCGACAAAACCGTCGAAGATGCTGTCAACAAGCTACTGGCAGAAAAGTAATCTTCGCCATTCGACTTCAGGTCCGTTGACACGAGAGTCCCCACACTTGGCGGCAATCGTCGGCAACACCCGATTTGGAACTCGGGTCGTTGGTTTCAAACATTCTTTTTCTTCAAGAAACGAGATCGCGCAGATGACAACAAATATTACAAAAGCAGGATTGTTTTTGATTTTCTCTTTGATCGCCGTCGTGGCCCAGGCGGAAAATCCAACGGATTTTACTGTCGAATCGCCGACTCATGACACAGCATTCAGGCTGTCGGACCAGAAGGGAAAGCTGATCGCTCTTCACTTTTTGCTGAAGACCGAATGTCCCTACTGCATCAAATACACGAATGATTACGCCAGGATGGCTGCGAAATCTCCCGATGTCGTGCATTTATTTCTGAAGCCTGACAATACTGATGAGATCAAAGTCTGGACGGGGAAACTCAACAAAGAGGGGCTGAAAGACCTTCCTGTCATTTATCGTGATCCGGATGCCCGGCTCGCGAAAGAATTCGGCATTCCTGATGGCTACAAGTTTCATGGCCAGAGCGTTCATTACCCGGCACTGGTTTTGATCGACAGTTAAGGAAAGGAATTGTTTCGCTATGTTGGTAAAAACAATAGCGACCGCATGAAACCGGATGACTTCATATCCAAACTGAAGGTCACCAGGAAACAACAATCGAAATAAGACCTTCGAAGATCGTCGTACAGACTCAATCGGATTTTAGAAATCATACGTTGCTGAAATTCCGGCGTTGTTTCAAAACGGTTTTACGAATCAAAAGTTGTCAACCGCCTGTCCGTCGTTTCGACCGCAGAGTTGTCTGATCGTGTTGGTTGAGATGTTTTCTGAGACATAACGAACGGCACCGTCCCCCATAAGCGTGTGGATGCCGCCGATATGAGCACTGAAGGGCTCGCTGTTCGGGCCACAGTTGTTTGTTGTCCAGGGGCAGTCTGCCGGTCCACCGGTCGGGGTCTTGTTGCCGTTGATAACGCTGACGAGTTTTCCAGCAGTCGAATTGTTTTGACCGGATACGCCCGATCCAGAATCAGAATCCGCCCAGCGATTCGGAGCAGTAAAGTTGCCCGTCGCCAGTTGTGTCGAGTCAAGCCCCCTGGCGCCGCCAATATAGAGACTGCGCGAATCGTAGATCCCGACCAGTTCCGAGGGTCGCTGCCCGTCCTCAAAAAACAGGATCGAATTGCTGAGACCGTCTGTGGTGGACGAAATCGGGTTTCCAAAGAGGCCGAGAGCCGAGTCGACGGTGGCGTTGAGTGTGGTCCCGTTCGTGCCGGGTCCACCTCCGGTCCCGACGCTGCCGTTATAGCCGTTTTTCAGTCCGGTGACGGGATCGAGATCGGTGAAGGCCAGCGGCGTGTAATCGGTTTCGCCGTATCCTCGGACGTCCGGCTTTGTGTAACCGTTACTGGGACAACGGAACGCTGGAATTGTGACTCGTGCGGCGGTCGCGTTCGAACTGTTCAGGCTGTTCGTGTAGTGATACGAGAAATTGAACTGGCCATATAAGGCAGCTTGATCCAGATACGGTAACAGCAGCGAAAATGTCGACGCGGGAAATGCTTGCAGATTCATCAAGCTCATGTTCATGCCTCGACCGCTGGAAGGGAATCTGTTGTAAGTCGATTCATAATTGAAGACGGCCAGCCCTAGTTGTTTCAAGTTGTTCTTGCATTGCGTCCGCCTGGCCGCCTCGCGAGCCTGCTGCACCGCCGGCAGCAGCAGTGCAATCAATACGGCAATAATCGCGATCACAACCAGAAGCTCGATCAATGTGAAACCGCAGGACCTAGAAGAGGATGACGACGGACGGATCACACGAGACTCCCGAAAAAGCGAACCAAACCCTACAGACTTGTGAACAATGGATCATCTGCTACGGCTTTGTCACGACAGGGGTTTCTGATTCCAACAGCGAGGAGTCAGGTACGCTTCGACGATACCAAAACAACCGGGAGTTTCCACCTGCTGGCGGAGATGTGTTCCAACGCTGCCAGCAGCGGAAGCCCGGACCGGTTGCCCCGAAGTCACGATTAAGTCGGCAATCGATCATGCCTTGAGGAATCTTGACTGGTCGCGAACTGACTGCGTTCGTAGCATAGACGTTGATAAAATCAACTGTCGAGATACGCGAAGATCACGGGAGGGGGCAATACCATGTCAGGAATCTTGGAGATCGGCTCTCTCATTGTCGCCTCGAATGAGGTGAGAGGTGGGAGGCCGCGCATTGCAGGGACTGGTGTCACCGTGCAGAGAGTTGTTCGTTGGTATCGGTTGGGCCTGACACCCGAAGAGATCGTCGATCGAATTGAACATCTCAACCTGGCTCAGGTGTTTGCCGCGCTGGCGTATTACCATGCGAATCAAACACTGGTCGAAGCCGAAATTGCCACCGATGACGCTGTGGCAGAACAGGCGATGAACAAAGTAACGAATCGAGCTGCGCCGTGACGGCTCGCATCTACATTGATGAAGACTCAATGGATCGAGTGCTTGTGGCCGCCTTACGAGCTCGCGGAGTCGATGTTCTGACTGCATTAGAAGCTGATATGATTGAACGCGACGATGCGGAGCATCTGGCTTTTGCGACTTCGAGCAAGCGGGTATTGCTGACGTGCAACACAGGGGACTTTTGCCAACTTCATCAGGACTGGCTGACTGCCGAAGAAGTGCATTCAGGTATCGTTTGTATGCAACAACAGGCGCAATCCACCGGCCCAAGGCTTCGTCGCCTCTTACGTTTGTTCTCGACAATCGGTGCCGAAGAAATGCAAAACCGACTGGAATTTCTCAACAATTGGTCGGAATAGGCCCGTTAACATCAGAATCTTTCCCAAGACCCAAACGTGTGCTTTCCGGTTATCTGACGTAGCAAATGCATTTCGATAAAGGAACGCAAAGGACTAAAGGAACAGTCCTTCGGTCGGATCCCTGTGCGACGTCAGGAGACCTGCGCACGGCCAATGCCTGCACACAATGCGGCCGCGTTGACTATTCCTGGCTGCCAGTAATCACCGAAGGAAGCTTGGGTTTCAGCCAATCGAGGCGTTCTTGAAAACTTGGCTTGCCGGGCATGGTTTGAGTGGCTCGGTAGATAAACTTGATGCCGTCGAGTAACTGCTGACGCTCTTTTCCCGTAACGATGTTCAGTTCCCACGTCACCTTCTCATTCCCCACTCGGTCAATGACTTTCGGTTCCATCGCGACGATTTCGTACATAATCTCCGTCATTGGACCGACGTTTCTGAGATAAGCCTGGAGTTTTTCTCCCGACAGAGCCTTGAACGATTGCGGAACAAACTCGATTCCCGAGGTAAAGATAATCCTGACGGCTTCTGCCAATTCCAAAAATGGGAACATCTGTTTTCCTCTACTCGATCGTTCATTATTTTTCCACGAGTTGAATTATTGCGTTCGCATTCAGCGATCAATTCGTTGGTTTCGATTTTATCCTGTTTGATTGCCGAAGGAATCTGCGGATTGTCGAAGAGGGGGTCGGGCGTTCCAATTTCAAAATTGGCCAATCATGCGACTTCCATTAATCAACCCGCGCGGCCAATTTTGAAATTTGAACACCCGACCCCAGACCACAACCTCGCAATCTACCGAGTGATTTTGATGTTCGAGCATTTTGCGGGATCATCACAAGGTGCGCGACCTCTTTCCGGTTCACGATCGAATATTCCGCCTTGTTTTTCCGGCGAATAACGCCCATTGCGGCGTTTCCTGATCTTTGTTATCAATCCGTCCTTCAATCGAAGGATTCGACTCGACATTCCAAGGATTGGAACTGCGTCGGCTGGGTGACAAGGAAGCCACCCGGTTGGGCAAGGAGATAGCCCGTTGACTGTTGCCTCAACACAAAAGTTGCGAGTATTGTTCGTTGATGACGAACAAGCCATTCGTGACGTGATGAAAATAGAACTCCCTCGCATGGGACACGATGTTGTCATGTGCGAGGATGGTTATGCGGCGCTCAAGGCGTTGGACAAACAGCCTTTTGATGCGGCCATTGTTGATCTTCGCATGCCGGGACTGAGTGGCTGGGACGTGATCGACCACATTCGAAAAGTCTCGCCGGAAACCGAAATCATCATCAGTACCGGTCACGGTGACATGGATGCCGCCATTCAAGGCATTCGATCCGGGGCGTACGATTTTCTCCGCAAGCCATGGAAAATGGCAGAAATTTCAGCCTCGCTGAAACGCGTTGCCGAGAAACGGACTCTCACCAATAAGACAATCGCCCTGGAAAGCCGCCTGAAGGCTGTCGAGGGGTCACCCGACCTGATCGGTCACTCGCCCCCAATGCTTCGCGTCAAGAAATTGTGCGAGAAGATTGCGCCCACCGATTCCAGCGTCCTGATTCAGGGCGAAACAGGGACGGGTAAAGAACTGGTCGCCAGACGAATTCATGACCTGAGCCCTCGTGCAAACATGCCTTTCGTGCCGGTCAACTGCGGTGCCCTGGCCGAGCATCTGGTCGAAAGTGAACTCTTCGGACACGGAAAAGGGGCCTATACGGGTGCGGAAAAATCCCGGAAAGGTCTGATTGAAGTCGCGAATGGCGGAACACTGTTTCTTGACGAATTCGGGGAACTCGACAAATCAATGCAGGTCAAACTGCTGCGGTTTCTCGAATCGGGTGAAGTACGACGGGTCGGTGAGAACGAAGCGTTCCATGTCGACGTTCGCATTGTCTGTGCGACCAATCGCAATATTCAGAAAATGGTGACGGAAGGGACGTTCCGTGAGGACCTTTACTTCCGGATCAATACGTTCGAGATTCCACTTCCGCCGCTCCGCGAGCGAAAGGACGACATTCCCGAACTTTCGCGGACTTTAATTGCCCGCTATATGAAACGACGTGACATTCCGGAATCAATCCTGTCAGTCGAGGCAATTGCGGTCCTGAAACAACACGACTGGCCGGGCAACGTTCGTGAATTGGCAAATGCACTGGAACGAGCGTTAATCATGTCGGACGGAATCACGATCCGGCCGGAAGATCTTCCTTCTCACCTGCATCGATATGCCAATACGGTCAGTATGACTGCCGAAACTGTCCCGATGCCGACTTCGCCGAAGACACTGCGCGAAATCGAAATGGACATGATTTATAAAGCGCTGGACAAGTACCAGGGAGACAAGCCGAAAGCGGCTGCCGAACTCGGTATTGCTCTCAAGACGCTTTATAACAAGCTGAACGCCGATCAGCCCAAAGCTGCTGGCTAGAGACATTTCAGATCTCTCAATTGAGATCTTGTGCCACTGCTTAGGAGTCTTCGGAGAAGCAGTGTCTTCTCTTTCAGTCACACAAAGAGCACTGCTTGACCCAGGGCGGTCAAGCAGTGGCACAATGGCACCGGGCGCAAAGTTGCCGGTTAGCATGTTCTCAAACTGCGACTTCAGAATCTTGTGCCACTGCTTAGGAGTCTTCGGAGAAGCAGTGTCTTCTCTTTCAGTCA
>JBAXBD010000013.1:0-24263 GCA_037142165.1 Schlesneria sp.
AACATGACCGAATCGATTTCCTGGTACTCAAAGGTTCTTGGACTGGATCTCGTGTACTTACACAATAATCCTGTCGACGATCCTGAGGGAAATTACGCAATCCTTCGGCGAGATGGGGCTGAAGTTCATTTGATCCTCGACGAACCTCCGCGCGTGCACCCTTGGAGCACTGCCGGCAGCGGCTATCTGTTTCTCCTCGTTCGAGATATCGACGCGGTATTCGATCAGGTCAAAAGCAGCGACACCGAGATCACTCGAGAGATTTGCAAAGAGGATTGGGGGGCTCGAGCGTTTCTGTTAACAGACCCAAGCGGGAACCTGATACGGATCGCAGAAGAGGCAGGTCAATAGAATTGCAGGCAATTCTATCCGCCACAACATGGAATCACGTTATCAACCCGCGCTAATCGACTTAGTTCTCGATTAAAAATCAATTTTCCCGAAGTTCAACTTGAAAAAGCGATCGTGAAAAAACAAAAAGCATTCCCTTGTTTGGAGCTAAACGCTGGTAAATAGTGTCTTGAAGACTTCATTTTCTTCCACGTGCTTATCCGACGTCGAATCTTCATGGTCGGAAAGCAGCCACATCGCAATAAGCGTCTCCAACCGCGTTTGCGAGGCACGAAGTTCAATCAAATTTGGTAATTGAAAGAGGCTCGCAAATAGTACCATGAAGAACATCATGTTCGAATTGTTGGTTGATGACGAAGTTATGATGCCGACAAACATGGCCGATATCGGAATACACAACATCAAAAAATAAACCCACGCAAGATATCGTGCGGATCTTCTGCGTCGCTGAAGAACCTTCATGGCACAGGCACCAAGATCCCCTGTTTTGAGCAAAAGCTTTTCGTCGTAGGTCGCGTCCACAATCAAAGATGCGTGAAGCAATCGATCGATCTGTGATTTCATGACGGGAAATCCTTAAGCGAGAAAAACGGACTCAGTCCGATGTCAATCGGAAAAGTTACTCAAGTATAAAGACAAGTGAGCTACATAAGATGTCAAGTACTGGCCATTTCGCTCGAAACCCGCAACGACTCAGAAACCGCAAGATTTAGGCAAACCGTCATTGATCCCGGACAAACCGCGATACATTCGAGGATCAATCTTCGCGCCGACAGTCCGAACGGCCCCGTCACAGAACAGCAGGTTGGCCCCGCCGTAATGGGAACTTCCAAACCCTGTCGTTGGCCGCCCGTCGATGTTCAGTTTGATGTCGATACTGGTATCTCCAAGTGCCATCGCTAACCCGGCTGCAGTCGTGGGATCGGGAACTCCGAGCCAGCCTCCGTCCCCAATGACCTGCTGCCCATCCGAATTGGCACGGGGAGTGTAACGTTCACCGACCATCATCGTGTTGCTCGTACCGTCCCAGATGTCACTGATACGTACCCTGCTGTTCTGGCCGAAAACGCCGCCAAAGTTCTCCTGATCTACATACTCATGAAACAGGGAATACTTCGTCGCCGGCGTGCCAAGACTGCCCTTGTTAACATTCACATCAGTGCTCGTGGAGGTCGCAGGGTCACCGGCCTCTATTCCACCCGCATAATCGTGAAGATACCCGGCGCTTCCCAAAAAGTTTGACCGGGCAAATGTCTTCATGACATGCACACTGGCAGGCGTGACCGTCCAGTCAACAACCGGTGACGTAACGATCGCGACGGACGACACGACTTCTGAACCGCCGTCGCTCGGACAACGAAAAAGCGCCCAATGCGGGTGCAGTTCTCGCCTCAGATATTCTGATTGCAACCCATTTTGAAACTGGATTCTATTGTAAAAGGGATTGGAATCGATAAACGGCACGATGAACAAACTCCATGACCACCCGTGATACACATCGTTTCCACCCATGACAAAGCCGGGAGGAAATGTAGCGAAAGTTTCGTGGTAGTTATGTAACGCTAATCCAATCTGTTTCAGACGATCCTTACATTGATTGAGACGCGCATTCTGGCGGCTTGATTGAATGGCGGGAACCATCACCGCACAGAACAGCGCGATCATCCCGGTCACGACAAGTGCCTCAACAGTGGTGGCTCCCCGACGTCGAAATCTGTGATTCAGCATGATTGGTCTCGCACGAAGAAGGCGGAATCGCCGTACCACAGAACTGAACGGACCTCATCTTAGCCATTCTGTCTTTAGTTATGCAAATGCATCGGGAGGGGGGAAGTTTCGACCGAGCCGCGAAGCTTGCCTGAAGGAACGGGCGCAAACCGCGTGAGAAGGAGTAAATTATTGGTTCCATGCCTATCGCGAGGATTGGATGAACTTCGTTTCAAGCATGGAGGGGATTCTATCCCGTTCAAGGTAACGCCAAGTAGAATTCTGCTTTCCAACTGGGGAGTAAGAGTGTCGACGATTGATAACGCCTTACGGAGCAGCTAGACCACGGCGTTCATCGAAATGACTCACCTCTCGATTGCAAATATTACCGGCATCCGATCACGGGGTCTTGCAGGGAATCTTGCTTTCCATTTTCTTCAACCCGGCTTTCATGGCGTCAACGCCTTCGAAGTTTTTTGCTCCGAGTGTCTGCATTTAGATTTCGATTAAAAAACAAAATTAAAACAGAAGGTCGCTGCGAACGAGACCTCCATCATGTAGGGCTGATGCGACCAGGACGCCGTCTATACCGAGTTTGTTCAGGCGAAGAAGATCGTCTCGGCTGCGGACTCCGCCTCCGGAAATTAAGTGCACACTTGGAAATTCATGGCGAATAAATCGACAAAGGGAATCGGTCGAGCCGCCAGTCCCCATGCCAACATCGGACAGGTCGAGGACAATGATCGAAGAGACATTGGCCTGAACAACCTGACAAACGATTTCGTTCGATTCACGGCTCCATTCGCTTGCATCTTCCGAAAATCGAGGAATACCGTTCTGCAGATCCAGACTGAAGGTCACATTCGACGCGCAAGCTACAATTCTCGCAAGATCCTCTGGAGAACGGCATGTTTCTAGCCCGACAACGACATGAAGGTCCGAATCCCCTTGAATGCTCACCGCATCGGATGGGTGAACGCCTGCATCAACCATCAATTGAAATCCATCAGCGATCAACAGACGATAAAGATCAAGATTCGGTTTCTGATGCAGAATTCCATCGAGATCGGCAACGTAAAGCTGGTCGAGGCCAAACGCGTCTCGAACGGATCGTGCGACAGACAGAGGATCACTGCTGGAGGTCAACCGGCTGACGATCGGACGGTAGTTTTCTCGACGGCCTGCGACTCCTCGGACAACTTGACCATTCAACACATCCAGCACCGGAAGAACCTTCATCGAATAAATCCTTTTCCAGAGTGGCTGGCTAAAACGACGCCACGCGGAATAATCATGAGACAGTATCCAATTCATGCGATGGCTTGGACTTCGGAAACTCAAACGACAAAACACCGCCCGTCATCACTTCCAAACGAGGAATTCTCGAAATGACCGAAAGTACAATCCCCGCCGTCGGTGACAAGGCTCCTGCCTTTGACTTACCAACGTTTCCCAAGGGTCGCACGAAACTGAGCCAATTCAAAGGGAAGCAGAACGTCGTTCTTTACTTTTATCCTCGCGACGACACCCCGGGCTGTACGAAAGAAGCCTGCGGATTCCGCGACGAAATTGGTGAATTTCAATCGGCTGAGACCGTAGTTCTGGGGGTCAGCACGGACAACGTCGAATCACATGAAAAATTCGCCGAAAAGTTTTCGCTGCCGTTTCCACTGCTTGCCGACGAGGATCACGCAGTCGCTGAAAAATATGGCGTCTGGGTCGAAAAGAATATGTATGGCAAAAAATCGATGGGACTTCAGCGGGCGACGTTCCTGATCGACAAAACCGGAAAGATTGCCGCAGTCTGGCCAAAGGTCAAAGTCGACGGTCACATTCGGGAAGTCGTGAAGGCACTCGAAGACTTGGGGTAATCTGGTCGGTTGATTAATATCCAGAGATGATGCACGTCCCATTACGAGTCGACGCAACGACGCTCCCTGCTCTGATTTTCGGAGCAGTGTTGATTGTCGTTGCCATCGCCATGGGCGTTTTTGTCTGGCGAGCTCGCCGCGAACTAGACTCGGTCATTGATGGCGACGATGGTGCGATGCTGCATGCGAACCGACAGTTTCGACGACGAATGCAGGTGAGTTTTATGCTGGCCGTCGTCGGGGCCATGGTCGCGACCGGGGATCAGCTTGAAAAGTTTTTTGGACAACGCCCCGTGATGTTTTTCATCTGGGGCGGTGCCATCATCATTCTGGCGTTCTGGATGGTGCTGATGGCTTTGGGAGATTGGTTGTCGACAATCACGTATTCGGAAATTGCCAAAGCGAAACTCCGATTCGAGCGTCGAGTACTGGAAGAGCAAGTTCGGCGCTACCACGCTTCGACAAACGGCCGCGCGATCGAAGAGTCCGACGAGTCGTGAAGAACGAAACTTTTTCATGTGAAAAGACTTATCACCAAAACGCTCTGACTACTCCCGAGCCGAACTTCCGGCATTTTCGAGTGTCTGTTAGAATCTGCGAACCTGGTCCGGAAGACTGAATCCGAATCCATCGATAAACCACAGAGACAATTACTACCGAACGAGTATCAAACCATGCGTAATGAATCGGAAATTCCGCTAACAGACAATCCTTTTTCGATCCCCGTGGCTGATCGACTGAAGCGATTGCCTCCCTATTTGTTCGGCAAGATCAACAAGCTGAAGTACCAGCAACGCGTCGCCGGAATCGATGTCATCGACCTGGGGATGGGAAATCCGACCGACGCTCCTGATCCTCAAATCACCGATAAGATGCAAGAGGCATTGCTGGAAGCCAAGAATCATCGTTATTCGGTGGCCAACGGGATTGCCAGTTTGCGACGCGAAGTGGCCAAGCGATACGACCGTAAATACGGCGTCAAATTAAACGGCGACGACGAAGTGATTGCCTGCCTGGGTTCGAAAGAGGCTTTCAGTCACATGTGCCTGGCCTTGATGGGACCGGGCGATACAGCGATCGTGCCAGCACCAACATTTCCGATACACGCGTATTCCGTGATGCTGGCCTCGGGCAACGTGATCGCTCTCGACGTCCGCGATCCAGCCGAATTTCTCAGGAACATCGCTTATACCTGTGAGCATCTTTATCCCAAGCCGAAACTGGTTGTCGCCAATTTTCCTCATAACCCGTCTGGTACATGCATCGAGCAAAGGTTTTTCGACGAGCTCGTGGTTCTGGCCAAGCGATATAAGTTCCTCGTCATCAGCGATTTTGCCTACGCGGATATTTGCTTTGACGGTTACCAGGCTCCCAGTTTTCTGGCGTCTCCAGGGGCCATCGATGTGGGTGTTGAACTGACCACAATGAGCAAAGGCTTCAGCATGGCCGGTTGGCGGATCGGGTTCTGTTCGGGCAATCGCGAGATGGTTCGGGCACTCGCCACGATCAAGGGGTACTACGATTACGGTATTTTCCAGGCCAGTCAGATCGCCGCAATTATCGCCCTTCGAAATTGCGAACCAGCGGTGGAAGCGATTGCAAAGGAGTATCAGATTCGACGTGATGCTCTCGTCGACGGGTTGACGCGAATTGGCTGGGACGTTGAAAAGCCTCGAGCGGGGATGTTCGTCTGGGCGAAAATTCCAGAACCATGGTCTGAAATGGGTTCGATCGACTTCTCGATGAAGCTGCTTCAGGAAGGTGGCGTGGCAGTCAGCCCTGGTCGCGGATTCGGCGAAGAAGGGGAAGGTTTTCTCCGTCTGGCAATCGTTGAAAACAGTCAGCGTTTGCGACAAGCCGTTCGCCAGATTCAGGGATGCCTCAAAGCCGAAGGGGCTCCGGCCGCGTGACGATGAATCGCACCTCGGGTCGTCTGTTGATACCACGCAGTCGGCGGCTGACGCTCGACGTGCTGCATTACCACAAACAGTCGGCGACGTGTGCTCATGATCGTATTTTCGACTTGAAACGCGTCGCCGAGCTGCGTTCACGACTGACGACTCGAATTTCCTGGTCGATCTTGTTCATCAAAGCATTTGGAATTGTTGCCGCACACCGACCAGTGCTGCGGCAATCATTCCAGCGGTGGCCGTGGGCACACCTTTACCAGCATTCTCAAAACGTGGCGATGCTGGCGACTCATCGAGTCCATGCCAACGAACCCTGGGTCTTGTGGTCTCGATTCGTCCAGCCTGAGCAGCAATCGTTGCCAAGTCTTCAGGCGAGATTGGATCGATATCTGACGGAACCGATCCCTCAGGCCTTTCGCCAGCAATGGCAGCTAAGCGGTCTGCCGACATTCTTCAGACGGATTCTCTGGTGGTGGACGTTGAACGTTTCATTGTCGAAGCGGTCTCATCGCGCAGGGACATTTTTCTTGACCACACTGGCTGGAAAAGGGGTTGAGATACAGGACCCCCCGGCGTTCCTCACCAGCAATTTGACCTATGGGCCGCTTGATGAACAAAGCCGCTGTCGAGTGACATTGTCTTATGACCACCGATTAATGGACGGCTCGTTTGTCGCCGATTGCCTGATCGAACTGGAACACGTGCTGAATAATACGATCGCGGCCGAGTTGGAGGCGATCATTTCGGGCGATGAAACAACAGCGACGCATCCTGAAAAGTCCTCATGACGATGGCCGATGACATGAGATAAAATGAAGCAGCAATGCAGGCTGATGGCTGACATTGTTTGAATTGATTAGCGCGGGTTACGCTGAAACGAAAGATCGCAATGAAGGAACTTCGAGGACGAACGGCGTTAATTACGGGTGCATCGCGAGGGCTTGGACGGGTTATCGCGAAGGCACTGGCGCGTGAAGGAATGAATGTCGCGTTAGCGGCACGTTCGCCCGAGCTTCTCGAACAGCTTGCGGTCGAGATTCGACAACTGGGAGTGCGGGCTGTCAGTTATCCGACAGACGTCGGGGATGAGGCTCAGTTGCGTCATCTGGTTGATCTCACACTTCAGGAATTCGGATCGATTGATGTGCTGATCAATAATGCGGGGGTCGAAGCCTTTCGTCCTTATCATCTGATTGACCCGGTGGACATCGTGCAAACGATTCAGGTGAATTTGACCGCGACAATGTTACTCACGCGGTTCGTACTGCCCCACATGTTGAAAGCAGGTCGGGGACATGTTGTGAACATGGCATCGACGGCCGGAAAATACGGACCTGCATTCGGCGCGGCATACGGCGCAACCAAGGCTGCGATGATTGCGTTCACTCAGTCTCTACGAGGCGAATTGTTTAAGACAGGTGTCAGTGCGTCGGCCATCTGCCCGGGATTTGCTACTGATGGTGGCATCTACGAAGTGATCAAAGAAAGAACTGGTCGGGGAACTCCCTGGTATCTCGGATCAACATCCGCTGAGGCTGTTTCCAGGGCGGTTCTTAAATCCATTCGAAACGATCGGCCGGAGTTGATCGTCAATTTTCCTGCGTTGCGTCCGGTTTTCACGCTATGCCAGGCGTTTCCACGACTGGGAGAATGGATTGTCCGAGTGACGACTCGACGATTCTTGAAGCAGGCTGCAACCCGAGACTGAGCTTCTTGGAGATACGTCAACTCGGGATCAAGCCATCATTACGAAAAGTGTTTTTGGAGCTTCGTTTGAACGCCTAATCACTTCGTCTTGACCAATTGTTTCTGACGCAGCAGGAATGTGACAAGCGATCGAAGATCCGCTTCGTTCAGTTGATCAGCAAAGTTCGAAGGCATCGGCGAAAGGTTTGACAGCCGAACTTCATCGATATCGCGGTTCGGAATGAGTACCTCTTTACCCTGGTTATCGCCCAGCACAAGCGTGTTTCCTTCTTCTCTCAGTTTAAGTCCGGTGACGACCAGCCCATCCTTTTTCGCGACAACGCTGGCCCGAAAGGCCGCGTCAACGTTTCGATTGGGATCGAGGACGTCTTCGAGTAATCGCTCGAGGCCCCGGTGACCAACACCGTCAAGCTGCGGTCCGACCTTGCCACCTTCATCATTAATTCGATGACAGGCAACACACGATTTTTTAAATACGGCAAAACCCGATTCCGGCGTAGCGTCAGAAGCTGCAAAGCTTGCTGAAAACTTGGCGATTAACTTCTTCAACCGGTCATCTGCAGCAGGCAGCCCTTGTGTCAGTTCATTGATTTTTTGTTCGCGATCCGGAATTGGTATCGACGAAAGTCGATCAAGAATCGGCTTGTCCTGAAGCAAACGTGCAGAGGCTCGTCCCGTGGCGATCAACGAGAACAACAAGTCACCCCCTTCCAGCGTTCCTGCCATCGCCAAGGCGATTGGCTGCTGTAATGGCGCAGGGGCGGTGCGTAAAGCCGTGGCGAGTGCGTCACGAGACGTCGGTGAATTGATGGAACCTAGTAATTGCGCGGCGTGGCTACGCAACGTCGGCGGTTCACCGGGGCTTTGAACGATTGAGGACAATGCGGTGATCGCGGCGTCACGAGACAGGTTCAATCCCGATTGTGCCGCCGCCATCCGTACAGGGGTCTCAGCCTTTGGATTTGAAATGAGTTCGATGACTGGAACCGCCAAGGATTCCAGGTGCAATTGATCCGCCACTTTCACCGCCGTGGCAAGTGTCGCATCCGTAAAAGCGAACTCAGGAACGGGGGGAGCGACGACGGCTGGCTCGAAGCGTCCGATGGCCAGCCATGCATACGCGGTGGCGGTATCTGCATCGACAACTTCCAAGACAGCCTGCCGACCTGCCCACGACTTTAAGTCCCAGGAATACTCTCTGGCGACGTCGTTTCTCGAAGGAATTTCCCTGGCGATGACTTCTTCAGAATCAACCAGCTTCAACCGAACGTGGTTGACCGGTGGCGTGTCAGTCCCTGGCAGGCCATTATGTCCGCACATCCAGAACGTCAATTTTTCAGGGACGTTAAATGGTGCCGAACGAAGAACACCGGTCAATTGTTCGCCGTTCACAATGCTGTCGAAAAACCAGGCGTCTGGATTTCCGTCTGTGGAATTACGATGTCGCACACCCCAGGGACTGGGGGTCGCGGCGCTGACAAGAGCGATATTTTCCCACGGGGCCGATCGTCTTTGCCGAGGATCGAGCAGCCTGACCGTCAATTTTTCAGCCCATTTTCCAAGCGCCGTATCGACGGACAACCGGCTTCCACGTTGAGACAATCCCGTGAAGATCGCTTGAAATAACGATGCCTGACGCGGAATGTCATCTGCAAATTTTTGCTGAATATACTCAGCGACTTCGTCGAGTCGCTGTGGACTCACATGTTTCGCCACATGAGACAGGCTTTTTTCAATCGTGGATTGGGGGAGATCATGCTGTCGAAGATAATCAAACGTGAACCAGGCGGCTGATTCACTGGGAACCGCCAACGCAATTTCCGCGACACTGGCCAATTCATCGTGAGTCAGGCGAACGTCAGTAATTCTTGAGACTGCGTTTGTAGGACGGAGTTGATTTCTGAGTGCAATTCGTGATGCATGGATTAGTTGAACGTCTGTGGAATCAGTGGACTTCCAGAGTTGTACGAGCGGTTGCAGGTTCGCCGGGTCGGGGTGTCGACCAAGGGCGTCGGCTGCAGCACGCCGAACGAAGGGGTCCGAGTCGTGAATGGCCTCGCGAACAAGATCTCCAACCTTCCCGTTCCAGGCGGAGGCTTCGGCGAGCGCCTTCACCAGATGGATTCGGACGATTGCGGACTTATCCTTTGACAGACGGTCAATCAACGGCTCGTCCAGTTGTCCGTTTCGCCACAGAAGCCACAGTGTTTGAACCCGCTCGTCGGCTTGTCTTGCGCTTTGTTCCGAATCTGACGGTTCAAGTAAAGTCAGTCGCGATCGTGCCTGATGAATTCCTGCGGTTCCGAATCGGCGTTCAAGTTCATTGGCTGCAAATTGACGAATCGTCAAGTTTTTATCGCGAAGACTTTCAAGCAAGTCGTCGATCGGCTTTTGTGACAGATTCGGCACGGCAGGAGGTTGATGTTTTTTATCTCCAGTGTAAACGACACGCCAGATGCGACCTCGATGTCGATCGCGACGCGGATGCAGAAGATCGACCTCATAGTGGCCAATAATAGAATTGTAGAAGTCGCAAATATACAGTGCTCCATCCGGCCCCAACTGCAAGTCGACAGGATGAAACCACCAATCATCAGAAGTCAGGAAGTCCTGGGGCTTTTCGATCCATGGGGACGAACCTCGCCATTGAGGCTGATCGCGATGGACGATGTTCGTGACCACGTTTCCTACAAACATCGATCCATTGTATTCCGCTGGAAAGTGACTTGAAGCATAGGCAACGATGCCGGCGATGCCTGTCGAGCCATGGTCGTTCGAGGTTGCAATCGGTGCGAAGCCCAATCCGTCATGAGGCTTTCCAAAACTATCGTAATAGCCACCTCGCAACAACATGGTCATTGGCTTGGAATGGCAATCGGCATTGAATAAGTCGCCACGCGCATCGAAGCACATTCCGAATGGGTTGACCTGACCCCACGAGATCTGTTCGATCGCCGAGCCATCCGGTCGGAACCGATAGGTATTTCCCGATTGCATTTCGAGAACAACGGGACCTTCTCCTTTAAGTTTGATCTTCGACGCATTCCGAAAGCCATGGCAGGCGTACACCCAACCATCCAGTCCCAGGCGGAAGGCGTTCTGATTGCCGTGTGTGTCGGCAAAGTCGAACGGGCCATAAAGGACTTCCCGCTGATCGGCAGTGCCGTCACCATCGGTATCCGTCAGTTTCCAGATGTTCGGAATCGACCAGACGATCGCTTCGCGACCATTCGGCATCGGTAAGACACCGATCGGGATATTCAACTTTTCAGCGAATTTTGTGATTTTTGTCGCTTTGCCGTCCGTACCGATTCCGTCAAGGATTGTCAGTCCGTCACGAGTGGAATCAGGATCGGTCGCGGCAAACGGGTACTCAATCGAATGAGTCACCCACAATCGGCCACGGGCGTCAAACGCCAGATTCATCGGTTTTTGGATATCAGGTTCAGCGGCGACAAGTTGAATCTCGAATCCAGGTGGCAGCTTGAATTGCTTCTGTTCTTCGGCAGGAGTTAATGGATCGGTTGGAGCAACAGGTGGTCCAGCAAAAACCGATGTCGATCGCGCGAGCAACAACGTGAAAAACGTAAAAATTGTGACGATCCAAAGTCGAGTACGAATCAAGTCGGACAAGTTAGCAATCTCCGAAAAATCGTCGAGCCTCATGAATAAAACAGACTTGCAGACGCAGCCAACACACCTGGTGGCCTCCGAACTGACTGAATCGTCACTTCTCCGGGACGACTCATGTTTCAATTCGGTACCCGGATTCTTTCCACGAACGAAAACCGCCGTCCATGCTGATGACGTGCGTGTATCCCATCTTTTGCAGGTTATCGGCGGCCAGTGCAGAACGGAAACCCCCGCCGCAGTACAGGACGATTTCTTGATCGAAGTCGGGTACTACTACTTCGATGTCTCGTTCAATAATCCCCTTACCGAGCGATTTTGCTCCTGGCAAATGACCAGCGGCATACTCACTTTCTTCCCGGACGTCGAACAATAAGAACTTTTCTTCGGCCGTGATTCGTTTGTGAACATCGACGACCGAACATTCGCGAATGTTGACGCGAACAGCGTTAACGAGTTGCAGGAACCGGGGAGAGTGATGGGCCATATCTTGCTTTTTCAAGTCTGTTGTGTGGCTTGTCCCAGGCGTCGGACGTCCCTGTTCTGCGATTGACATTGAAACGATCATGTCAAACCGTTACGGCGCGATTGGAATAAGGTTGTGGCGTCAGATCGGATTCGATGCTCGTCCGATCAAAGTTGAGAACCAATCATGGAGTTTCAATCGTATCCATACTCGCGGTCGGAGTCTCACTACACGCAGAATACGCACCGATGACGACTGTAACGTTGTCTTTGCCACCTCCTGCCAAAGCAGCATCGACAAGCTCCTGACATTGATTTTGAGGAGACCCATTCGAGGCAAGAATTTTTGAGATATTCTCTTCGCTTACCATATCAGTCAGGCCATCTGTACACAGAATTAGTCGATCCAAGTGCTGTAACTTGACATGGTTTGTCGCGACATCAAGCTCATCCATATTTGCTCCAAGGCAGCTGATGAGCGTATTTCGAAACTGTTTACCGACCTCCTCAACGCTCGAAATGATCCCCGCGGCAACCATCGATTCGGCCAGGGTTTGATCTCGCGTCAGGCGATAGAGTTTTTCGGCTCGATATAAATAGGCTCTGGAGTCTCCGACATGTACGATAAATGCATCTAATCCCATTGTGAGAGCACAAGTCAACGTTGTCCCCATTCCGTCGTATCCGCCTTTGGCGGCTGCTTCTTCCTGAATCCGTCGATGGATGAGCTGCATGTAAACGTTAGCCGCCTCTTCCATTTCGTCGAGTTCGGCTTTGGAGGGGTTGAAATTCCATTTAAACGCTTTCCCGGTCAATTCCCAGCCCGTACGCAATGCGAGCATACTTGCCAGTTCTCCGAATGCAGCACCTCCGACGCCATCGGCGACAGCAAGTGCGAAGGCCTCGTCCTGACGTAATGCATTCGTGTCGACGGGCAAGTTCGTCAATAAGACGTCTCGAGCTCGGTAACGACGTGTCACCGAATAGTGATCTTCGTTATTCGAGCGTCGCAACCCCTGGTGCGTTAAGGCACCGAATTCGGCCTGAACTGAAGCGGCGGGGTTGCCGAAATATTTCGCCGCCAATTCATCGAGATTTGATTCAGTCGGTTGATACCACTTTGTGTTTTCAATCTCAGTTGTTGTCACGACAATCCCTTTCGGGGGCAGAGAAAAGAACTTCCGCTGGATTGCCGAATGGCAACCCCGGAAATTCTACTGCTACGGGTATCCAGTGAAAATCCATGGCTGGCATTTGAGAGATCAGTTTCTTTCGCTTCCAATGAGTGTGCGGCGTTGTTACACTTTCCCCCCTGCTCGCGCGACGGTCGTTACCGGTATTGGCTGCGCTGCGAAAGTATTTTCAATAACGTCCGACAGGAGGATTGTGTGGTCAAGTTGCGGTTGCGCGATAACGAGGGTATCAACGACGTCGTTAAACGGTTTCGGAAGTTGGGTGAGCACGCCGGTATCAAGAAAGAGATGCGGCGACGTGAGTTTTACGAAAAGCCGAGCGAAACCCGCCGTCGTGCCCGTCGTCGTGCAGAACGCCGCTCGCGCATTCAGCGAATGGTCGGTGGTGGTACAACCGGTGGTCAAGCTCCAGCAAGCAAGCCAGAGCGATAAGAATCAAGCGGCGAATCGCCGCTTTGGTGCTTTTGCGGCGATTCGCTGCCCTGGCAAGAACAACCGTTTGATTAACGCAAACAGTTACCTCACTTTGATTTAGCCCTCTGATTCGTCTGTTGGAATTCTTAACCAGCCGTAGGTAAGAATCTGAGGGCTTGTGCGTCCGTACGCACCTCGCCGAAAGCTGAATTGCGATCGCGTACAGCTTTTCATCGGTTCTCCTCAATTGATCTCCTCGGCAGGAATCATCTGCTTGACGGTTTGACAATTGCTCTCCCCTAAAACTGGGGTTTCGGCTATTTCTCCCGCTGCTTCTGCTCAGTCGGGTCGCATTTCTTCAGCCGTTTCCTTTTCGAGAGCGATGTGTCTAGCTCACTTTCTACTGTCAGACCTCAAGACGTGCGAACCACGCCAGTTCACTGGATTGGCAAGATTTCCGTCGAACTGATTATCGCCGTCGGTGAACTTTCGACGTTTGCCTGGACCCTCTGCGGCTGGCTGATGGCTCGATTACCACGCAGCCGCGTTCTGTGGCCGATTCTTTATGAGGTCGGCGTAAGAAGCGTGCCCGTGGTCTGTATTACCGGGCTGTTTATCGGGATGGTACTCGCCGTTCAATCTTACGATACCCTCAGCCAACTCCATTTTCAGATTCATATTGGCTCAGTCATTAATGGAACTCTGGTCAAAGAATTAGGGCCCGTGCTGGCTGCAGTCATGTTGGCCGGGCGTGTGGGAAGCTCAATCGCAGCTGAAATTGGAACGATGAAGGTCAGCGAACAGATTGACGCATTGCAGGCGCTTGGAGCGGACCCGGTCGCATATTTGGTTGTTCCTCGATTTCTCGCCTGCTTTTTAATGATTCCGGCGTTAACGATGGTTGCTGAAGGGGTCGGAATTTTTGGCGGATGGTTTGTCTCAACACAAATATACGGTGTCAGCAGTCATCACTTCTGGAGCTATTCAGACCGATTCGTCAGCGCATTCGATGTTGTTACCGGCGTTCTTAAGAGTATGAGCTTCGGGGCCGCGATTGCCGTAATCGCCTGCCACCGCGGGTTTCGATGCGGTTCGGGCGCCGAGGGTGTTGGACGAGCTGCGACAGAAGCATTCGTCGCCTCATTTATTGCGATTCTTGCTCTCGACTTCATTCTGGCCCTGCTGACGATTCAACTGATGAAACTCCTTTTGGTAATGGGCCTTCAGGTCACGTAAATCGGTGAGGAGTTACCTGTGCTCGGTTTTCGATTGACTCAAAAGCGAATCGCGACTGACTCGATTCCAACTGCTCAAAAACGCGCCGACTTCACTTCGGTCGCAGCTTCGCAATCGAGAGGTCACGTTTCCAGAAAAACGCCTGTCGAAGGGCGTGAATCTCATCCTGTGGCAATTGATTTAAAAAACGCATTTCGGTCATTCGGCGACCACGCGGTTCTACGAGACGTCTCGTTGGAAGTTCGTCGGGGCGAAACACTCGTCCTGATTGGAGAGAGCGGATGCGGCAAAAGTGTGACGACGAAATTGCTGGCAGGATTGCTCGAACCGACATTCGGAGAAGTTCGCTGGGACGGGCGTCCGGTGCGCGGACGTCCTGAAAACGAAAAACGCCGAGATCGCTTACGGCTTGGCTATCTCTTCCAGGGAGCCGCTCTGTTCGACAGTATGAATGTTTTTGAAAACATCGCTTTTGGACTCCGTGAAAACACCACTTTGACGGAATTGCAAATTCAGCAAATTGTTCACGAACGTCTTCGCGAAGTTGGTCTGACGGACAATGTGATCGGAAAACGCCCCAGTGATTTGTCCGGAGGGATGAAAAAACGAGTTGGGTTAGCACGCGCGTTGGCAATGTCCCCTGATATCGTGTTTTACGACGAACCGACCACAGGGCTGGACCCGATCATGAGCGGAGTCATCAACGATCTGATTGTACAGACTCAGGCGCGGCGGCACGTCACCAGCGTTGTTGTGACTCACGATATGAATACCGTTCGCCGGGTTGCCGACCGCGTGATT
The DNA here is from genome assembly GCA_037142165.1 of Schlesneria sp. Classification (GTDB taxonomy): domain Bacteria; phylum Planctomycetota; class Planctomycetia; order Planctomycetales; family Planctomycetaceae; genus Schlesneria. Next base: position 15,286 of record JBAXBD010000013.1, read on the forward strand.
ATGCTCTTTCCATTGACTGGCCTGGCCGACGACGAATCACAAATTGTTTTCGAAGGATCGTGTCACGACGTTTTTGAAACGGACAACCCGCGAGTTTCTCAATTTGTTCGAGCATAAAGTTCGGACGAGATTGATGTCGAGCAGACACGGATCGCGGGTATGACACGCAGTATGACTTGATTGCGACGGAAGGAAATTCATGGCCACAGAACGGCAGCTTCAGTTTCGAGTCGGTTTATTGGTCATTCTGGCAGGTTCAATTTGCCTGGGGTTGGTGATTTCCTTTGGTGACGCACGATATGTCTGGAACAAGCGGTATCCCTTAACAATCCAGCTTGAAAATGGCGCGGGCCTCTACCCCACTGCGCCGGTCTTATTAAGTGGCCTGGCAGTCGGTTCGGTGCGTCAGATTGAGTTAAATCCCCGTCACGGAGTAAATGTACTGGTAGAAATTCAGGAAGGAATTCGACTGCCGGTCGACAGCCGAGTTATCGTATCGCGTTCTCTACTCGGCGAAACATGTGTCGAATTCGTTCGTGGAACCGCTGCTAATGTTCTCGAGCCAGGTAGTCGCATTTCCGGAATTGCGGCTGTCGATCCGCTTGAAATGATCCAGCGGCTTGAGGTCCGTACCGTCGAGACGCTGAATGCGTTCGGTGAGACCAGCCAGGAATGGAAAGGAGTCGCGAAAAACTTAAACAATTTGATGGACACGAAACGCGGCAATCTTGATGAAGTCGTTGAACGAGCGGCCGAGTCGCTGCATCAATTCACGGTGACGATGAAGAATGCAAACCAGATGATCGCCACAGCAAACAAGCTCGTTTCTGATCCGGTAACTCAGCAGGCAATGCAAGACACCATGTTGGCGCTCCCCAAACTGGTCGGTGCGACAAAAACAACGATTGAAGAAACTCGCCAGACCGTTGTTTCGACGCGACAAGTCGTAGATACGATGAATCGTAATCTTGTCAGCCTTTCTCAAGTCACAGAACCACTTGGTAAACGAGGCGAGCACATGGTGTCGAAACTTGACAGTAGCTTAGAGAAGTTCGACCAGTTCATGACGGAACTCAATCACTTCTCAAAAGTGGTCAATCAAAAGGATGGGTCATTGCAAAAATTTGTCACGGATCCATCGCTGCATGACCAGCTTGTTCGTTCGTCAGAATCGGCGAACGTTCTAATGAAAAACCTCGAACCGGTACTGCGAGATCTGCGGGAATTCAGCGACAAAGTCGCGAGAAATCCCGAAGTCCTCGGCCTCGGAGGAGCGGTTAGACCGAGCACAGGTCTGAAAGACGCGGAACTGCGCACAACTCCGAGATCTGGCACGCCACCGAAAACAATCGTTCGTGGCAACAATTCGACTCCTCGCGATAACAACTGAATTTCATTCAGATTTTTGAGGTTCAAGAATTGAAAGCATTCCGAAGATTTTAGTAAAGTCTTTCTGTCTCAAACGCGACGAAGGTCGATGAATCAATGATCAGGTTTAAAACAGCATATTGATTAATGGAGGTCGCAGATCGTGACCCGATGGCATCGGACTTTTTTGTTCGTCATGATCGTATCCTGGTCTTTCAGCCTCAACGCTGCCGAAGTCCTCCCGAAAGGCTGGCCAAAACTTCCGGTTGAGAATAGTTCAGTTGAAATCCCAGCGCAAGAATGGCCATTACATCCGGCCCCTCGACATGTCCCCGTGTTCATTCATTACCCATTTGGACGTTTAGATCGCGTCACTGGCAAAACAGGCCTGATGCTAACGCTGCACAACTGGGGTGGAACAGGCGCCGTGGGCTCAGCCGATCCGAAAGCACTTACTGAACGCCTCGATGTCATTTCAATTGCCGTCGATTATCTCCAGAGCGGTAAGCACGAAGGACTTGAAGCACCAGAGCCCTATGACTTTGGTTACCTTCAGGCACTCGATGCATTGCGAGCATTGTGGTACGTCCAGCAGGGCTTGAGGGCCAACAATGTTGTATTCAATCCTGGACGAATTTATGTCACGGGAGGGTCAGGCGGGGGCCAGGTCGCGTTGATGTGTAACAAATTAGCACCTCGGACATTTACCTGTGTTATCGATATGTGCGGAATGTGCAAGTTGTCGGACGACATCGCTTACGGTTTGCCCGGCGGCAGTTCCTTAAACGCACGGTGGCACCGAGAGCCAAACCATCTTTTTTGACAGACGATGATCGCGAAATCCGGTTTATCGCTCACCCTGCACATTTAGCAGAAATGAAACGTCTCGGTCATTCCGCGAAAATTATTGTCGTGCATGGAACGGACGATAATACGAGCCCATTTATCGACGCCAAACAAATGGTCGAGTCCATGAAAGCGGCCGACATCGATGTTGAACCTTTCTTCGTCACGAAGAATCATATTGATGGAAAGACTTTCACCAGCATCGGTCATTCGCTGGGACAACGGACGGAAATTGTATTTCGTGTTGCCGAGAAGTATTTGCGCACTGACTCTTCGTCATTCCTCAATAAAAAATCGTCAACCGATTTCTTTCGAAGGGAAGAAATTCGATATGAGACGTCAAACGGCACATACGTGATTTCTTACGAAAATGGCTTTCCGACCGGAAGATTCGAGAAAAAACTGTAATTGACTTTTGTCAATGATCGGGACCGAAGGCCCCCTTCTCTTGAATAATTCCAAGCGAGCGAAGCTTTGAACGAAGTGTCATCCTTGAGATTCCTAACTTCTCAGCGGCTTGAAGCTGGCTGCCGTTGCAATAGGCCATGACTTCTCGAAGGATATGTTGATCAACTTCTTGAGTGATGACGCGATACAAATCAGGCCGATCTCCGGTCAAGAGTTGGCGGACAAATCCAATCAAGTCAAAATTGGACGACGGCGACACGTTTGATTCATCCGTACCCCCCGTCGAACCTGCGACCTGGTGCAATCCTGCGTCGAGAGTTGATGGGCTGCCATGGCAGCTTTGGGGAAGGCAGTCAGGAGTAATAACTGCCCCGGTTGCCTGGATGATCGCGTACTTGATCGCACTCTGAAATTCTCGAACGTTTCCAGGCCAGTCGTGAGATTGCAAAATGTGCATGGCGTCTGCCGAAACTCCCATTACCGACTTATTCATGTCGCGATTGAACAATTTGAGGAAATGCTCAGTGAGTATCGGAATGTCCTCACGCCGTTCGCGCAGTGATGGCAATTGGATTGTAAATCCATTTAGTCGATAAAAAAGGTCTTGTCGAAACCGACCTTGGTTGACCAGTTGGTTCAGATCTCGATTGGTTGCAGTAATAATCCTGACATCGGTTTTTACGGTCACATTCCCACCGATTCGCTCGAACTGTTGTTCTTGCAGCAGGCGAAGCGCTTTGGCTTGAGTCGCCGGACTCATATCCCCGATTTCATCAAGAAAAATCGTCCCTCCGTTCACCTGCTCAAACTTGCCAATGCGCCTCTGTTCGGCCCCGGTAAACGCCCCCCGCTCATGCCCAAAGAGTTCACTCTCGAGCAATGACTCAGGCAGCGCGGCACAATTAATCGCGAGAAACGGTTTCTGATTACGTTGACTGTAATGATAGATGGCACGTGCGACTAACTCTTTTCCCGTACCACTCTCGCCGAGGATCAGCACGGTACTGTCTTGTGGGGCAATCCGGCCGATCCCTTTATAGACATCCTGCATCGCAGGGGAATTTCCAACGATGTGATCTGCGGCAAGATTGTCGGCTTCTTCCGTTTCCAGCAACGCAGGAACGCGATTCAATCGACTGACTTCAAGCGCCTTAGAAACAACGTCTTTCAATCGTCGAAGATCGACCGGTTTAACGAGGTATTCGAATGCGCCCAATCGCATTGCTTCGATGGCCGTTTCGGTCTTGGCAAATGCCGTCATGACGATCACGGGCATCCGTTCGTCGATCGCCCGGATTCGCTCGTACGCTTGAAGTCCAGATAAATCCGGCAAACGAACATCGAGCATCACAACATCAGGTCGTCTGGTTTTGATCAGCTCAATTCCATCGCGCGCAGTACTCGCCGAAATCACATTCAACTCAGCCGAAGCCAAAGTCGATTTGAACGAATAAACGATATTCGGTTCATCGTCGATCACAAGTAATGTACGCATCAGATGACCCGAATTAGAGTCGCAGGGTCGAGTCGTCGAAGCTCAGTCAGAAATGATGACCAATTGTCACTTTGAAAAAGTCGGCTCATGGAAAGATCGTCAAATCGATCTCGCTATGACGTTAGAGTACCGTAGTAATTCACATCAGATCAATCACTTTGTTGACGTCGTAGCGGAAGTTAACGGAGAAACGGCAACGCCCGAGTGATCGCAGACCCGCAATTGGAACGTCCACGCCTGTGCCCATTCTTCAGTCTGTTCATTCTGACAGATTTTCAGCAGAATTTCGTTGGGCCCCGGCTTTAGTTTGGCGCTCACCTTATATTGATCAAGAAATGTTCCACGATGATATTCATCGCGAGCGAAGATCTGGACGCCGTTGACCCACAATTTCCAGGCGTTGGGGGTGCCAAGTCGGACTTCAATATCGCGAGCCTTGTCGGCAACAAAAGTCGTCGCGGCATACATGACCGCACCCTTAAAGGGTTCGGTCTTTTTGGCAATATCCAAGGTTCCGTATTCGTCTTGAGTGGAATACGACTTCCATTCGACCTCACCCGACTTCCCTGCATATTTCGCTTTGAAGTTTCGTTCGGCTTCCGGAGGATATGCGATATTAAACCCCTTCAATCCGACATTGTCGAAAGGACCAATCAAGTACCATTCCGTCAGGAACCCAAAGTGTTTTTGCAGATCAACAATTTCGCCAAGCTCTTTGAGGGGCTTGACGATCGCTTTGACCTGATCGTCATCAATCGCACCGTTTAACGCCTGCCGCAGTATTTTTGACTCGGCCTCTTTATTCCTTTCTTCGTGTAACTTTGTTGCCTGAGCGATCAATCGTGCGACTGCATCTCGGCGGAATTCAGGGCTTGCATCGTTGATCATGCCTGGTATCAGCCGATCTGCGGCCGTGTTATCAACCTTAATCAGCCACTCATACGCCAATCGTCGCGCTTCGGGGGAACGACCCGTATCCTTTACGAAATCCTCGAGAGATTTGGCAGGAAGTTTTCCAGTCGATTTTAATGTCCGGTCAGCAATGGTATCGACGACCGAACGAAGCCAGTTTACGGCGAGCGGATTTGCTCCTTCGAAACTCTTTAACACAATCGGCAGTGATTCAGCTGAAGCTTTGGAAAGCTCTTTGACGGCAGCGATTGCTGCGGAGTGCCTTGCCCCTTCCGGGCCGACGGACTTAATGATCAAAATGCTTTCTTCAATCGAAGCGGCGTCAGCAACTGACGCAAGTCCCCCAAAGACTCCGAGAAAATAAACAAAGACTCCGATATTCCAGTCACGTACCCTCATCACCATTGTCTCCTATGACAGTTCGCGCAGATGACATGTCTTTTTATTATTCGATTGCCGTCAATCACGTCGTCATTGAATGATACGTTAGAAGGTTTCAGAAGTTTGACGACGCAGCGGATTCTAACAATCATTCGATAGAAAAGACCAACGATAACAGTCCCAGGATTTCCCCCTCACCTTTGAATTAACGTGTCAACCGCCGTGGGCAGAATGGGAACTTTTGAGTCAGAAGAAGTTCGCGTCCAACATGTCCTGGTGGTAAAATTCATTTCATGAAACTTCGTGAACGAGACTTCCATACAAGGACGATGACTCTCACCACGTTTCGGATGAATCAAATGCAAGCTATTTTGATGAGATTCTTGTTGGTTTCGACGGAGCCCGTGTCCTTGGAGTCAGAACAGGCTCAAGCAATTGAGGGGCAATAACAGTTGCAACCTGAAATCCCGTCGCCGCAGTTTCTGACCACCGATCCTGACAAAGACCTCAATCAAGCGGCAAACAAACTTCTCTTTCAGGCATTTGTTCTCGCAGATTGCTGCTCGAGGTTCACATTATCGGACAAGACGCAATGAGGGAGGCGACACTCGTGAAAGATCTGCTCTCGGGATCGGCGATGGAAAGCCTGAATCGACCGGTACCCAAAAAATCTCGGAACGGAACAGCCCGTGGCTATCCGCCGCGTCAACACGTTGATGAGTCGGACGCTGAATGGACGAAATCTCTGGTTGGGTACGAGCCGCCCGAATACACCGCCGACAATGTCTTTCAGCACGAAGGACAGTGGGCCGATCCTCCGAACATCAAGTCCATCAAGCGGAAATTCGTCACGCGAACTCGTAGCGGTGAAATTCCCGTTATGGTTGATTCGCAAGGCCGACCACTCAATCCGATTGGTCGGACTGGTCTCTGTGGCCGCGGATTACTGGGAAGATGGGGCCGGAATCAAGCCGGCGATGCGATGCTCACGTCTCTCAACCCGGAAACCGGTCGTCTGCAATTGCTGGTCATCGAGCGGAAAGATTCGGGTCAGAAGGCATTGCCTGGAGGAATGGTCGACGAGGGCGAGTCGATCTCGGCAACAGTAGCACGCGAGCTTTTCGAGGAAACCGGCGTAAAACTCGACTTCGCCATCGCAACAACGGTATTTACCGGCGTTGTCGATGATCCTCGTAACACCGACAACGCATGGATGGAAACCACAGTCCTGCACAAGCACCTTACAACTGCCGAGCGGATGGCAATGAGCCTGCAAGCGGGTGACGACGCAAAAACGGTCCATTGGGCTGACATCAACAAACAGCTCATCTCATCCATGTATGCCAGCCACGGAGACTTCGTGCGACTTGGATTGTCTCTTTCGAAATCGATTCCGGAAATCGCTCACCAACTGACCGAACTGATGGAACCTTAGGCAGACCAAATTACGAATGAAATGACTTACGTTTGCGGAGCATTGATCACTTCTCGCACCTTTCGCGCCAGCCCGAGCGGCGTGAAAGGCTTCTGGATAAATGCGTCAGTTGACTCGACCACTCCATGCAGCAGAACGGCATCATCTGTGTAACCGCTCATGAATAGCACCCGCACACCGGGCCTGATCTTTCTCACGGCATCAAGTAACAGTCGTCCCCCCATCTCGGGCATCACCACGTCACTGACGAGCAAGTGGATCTCGCCGGGATGAGTCTGCGCCAGCCGAATCGCCTCCGTCGCGCCATCAGCTTCCAGCACCGTATATCCGTGCGCCTGCAACGACATACGGGCAATTCTCCGGACAGCGTTCTCGTCCTCGACGAGCAGGACCGTTTCGGTTCCCTTGGTTGGGACCCGCGCCGTTTCTGCCGCCTCATCGGATAACTGAACCGTAACGAGAGGAAACATGAGATGGAAAGTCGTTCCGATTCCGAGAGCGCTTTCGACCGTAATCTGTCCACCACCCTGCGTGACCACCCCATGTACGACCGCCAGCCCCAACCCGGTTCCCTTGCCGACATCCTTTGTCGTAAAGAATGGCTCGAAGATTTTCCCTTTGACCTCGTCCGACATCCCATGACCTGTGTCCGTTACGGACAACTGAGCGAATCGCGTCGGGTCACCCATTTTACCTGAGACGATCGATGTTTCGATGGTCAAACGACCGCCGGTCGGCATGGCGTCACGGGCATTCACCACAAGGTTCATGATCACTTGTTCGAGTTGACTTGGGTCGGCCTTCACCCAGACCGGCGCGGAAGCGCTGATGACAGCCAGAATAATGTCCTCGCCGATTAACCTGCGGATAAGTTTCGCAGATTCGGACACGAGCTCGTTCAAATCGAGTACTTTTGGCTCGATGATCGCCTTGCGGCTGAAGGCAAGAAGTTGCTGGGTGAGTCGGGCGGCTTGCTCTCCGGCATCGAGGATGATTGCAACCTTCTCTCGCCGCTGGTCGCCGACCGGAAGGTCCGACGTCATGAGAAGTTCACAGTAACCGTTGATGACAGTGAGCAGATTATTGAAATCATGCGCAACCCCCCCGGCAAGTCGCCCGACTGCCTCCATCTTTTGCGCGTGCTGGAACTGTGACTCCAGACGTTTCCGCGCCGTGATGTCTCTCAGTACGCCCGTGAAGTGGCGCTGTTCATCGAGGCGAAACTCGGTGACAGTCAGTTCTGCCGGAAAAAAAGTACCGTCACGTCGGCGACCTTCTACCTCGCGGCCAATGCCAATTACTTTCGCGACCCCAGTGCGGAGATAGTCTGCCAGATATCCGTCGTGGAAGTCCCGATACGGCTGGGGCATCAGCAAGTTAATATTTTGGCCTATGATTTCCTCTTCGGCGTACCCAAATTGCCGAACCGCTGCCGGATTGGCTGAGCCAACAATCCCGGACTCGTCAATCGTGATGATCGCGTCGTTGACGCTCCCCAACACGGTTCGCAGTAACTCATTCGCGCGTTCGCGCTCAGTGAGGTCGGACAACACAACGACGGTGGCTGACTGACCATAGCCGGAAATCGGAGCGGCGACCGAGTAAACGGGGACCGACCTGCCGTCGCGCCGCACCAACTTCATCTCGAAACCTGCAGTGGCCTCGCTGGTTCGCGCCATTTCTTCCTGTCGCGAGCGGATCGTGTCGTGGGCAGATGGATGAGAAATATCAATGGGGCTAAGCCCTAACAATTCGTTTTCTCCGCTGACCCCCATCAGCCGAACGAAGGCCGGATTGCCGTAAAGGATTCCGTTTTCGCCGTAGACGAAAAACGCAGTCGGCAGAAGATCGACCAGTTTACGATACCGCGTCTCACTGGCACGCAGCGCATTGGTGGCCGCCACCCGGTCGGTGACATCGATTGCGATACCCGTCAGACAGAGTGCGGTCCCGTCAGCCGCCCGGTCGACATACCCATACTCCTCGAGGCTCGCAGAGGTACCGTTGGAACGGACGATTCGGTAGTCATTGCGATACTCGGTCCCTGCCGCCATGTAAGTCGACAGGCGAGAATCAAAACTGGCCAGATCTTCAGGATGAACACGGGCGCGGACTTCATTCAGGGTTCCGAGA
>JBAXBD010000014.1:0-24080 GCA_037142165.1 Schlesneria sp.
ACATACTTCTGTCCCATTTCACAAAACTTCATCAGTGGTTGGGCCGCCCACGAAATCGATTGAAAGACGATTAACATTGCCAGGCAAAATACAAGCAGCCCCCAGAATTTATGAGTCAACCACCGATCGAGCGAATCGGTTGCAGTTGCCGTTCGCGTTTCGGGAACCGTCATAACGCCATTTAGGATTCTCCTGGACCAGCCGTACCTCAATTTTGCTTCTATATTGGGAACTCGGAATTGCACCGCCTTCAGTCGTTCACGAGACTCTTTCAGACGAGACATTAATTGTTCAGGGTCAGACTTTGTTAATTCGGTTTCCAATTGACCGCCGACGTCTAATATCATTCGCTCAACCAGATAGGTTGGCAGGTTCTGGCTGCTTAATTGCAGGAATTCAGCCTGAAGCTTTCGCCCTTCTTCGTGGAACACTTCAGGGAAGAGATCCGGAGCGGTGGGCCTTGAGGAATGACAAGCTTGGACAATTCCCGATCGAACATTGTCGATTTGTTTCCTGCGATGGGCTTCGCACGGAATCACTCGCATGCCTAACCGACGCCCTAGTTCTTCGTGATCAATCTGGATGCCTCGGCCTTGGGCGACATCCCACATATTCAGGATTAGCACGGTTGGAAGGCCAAGGTCGAGAACCTGACTGACGATGTAGAGATTTCGCTCAAGATTTGATGCATCGGCAATACAAACCACCGCATCAATCTGGCCGACTTCCGCCTGACGACCAAGCAGCACATCTACAGAGACCATTTCATCAATCGTTCGGGGGGAAAGGCTATAAGTTCCTGGCAGATCAACAAGTCGTATAGACTGGCCTTCGAACTCGAACCAACCGAGCTTTTTTTCAACGGTGACACCCGGATAGTTTCCAATCCGCGAGTGGACCCCTGTTAATGCCGTAAACAAAGTGCTCTTGCCCGTGTTTGGGTTGCCGATGACCGCGACAGTCCGTTCAAGGTTTTTTGAGGGAACTTTTTCGATCATAGGTGAAGGAAGCAACTTTCAGTGATTCGGGGCTTGGCCGTCCGGCTGACTTAAAATTCGAGTGAGGCGCATCACCAGGGAGATTAAAGCCTGGAATCAACCAGAACCGTCACTTCAACTCTACTCGCTTCGGCTTTACGCAGCGAGAGCCGGTAGCCACGGATTAGAAACTCAATCGGGTCACCGAGCGGTGCGAACCCAATCAAAGTAATTTCTTCCCCGTCTGTGAGTCCCATTTCCATCAGTCTGATGGCGATTCCGTCGTCGCCACCAACTTCAACGATCAATGCTCGTTGGCCAATTTTCAAATCGTTTAACGTCATTGGACAACGTCTACAAGCACGGTTACTGAATCATCAAAACGAATCGAGTATCGTTGATGATTTATTTCGAGGATACAAGGAGCACCTGGCTGAACCATGCATACTCGCACGCCGGTGTGTAGTCCCATTTCTTCAAGCCGGACTACCAAATTCGGGGCACCGTCGATTTCAACGACGATTCCTTGTTCACCCGCCGTCAGCAATTCGAGAGGCAATGCTTGTGAAACCACGCTCGACATTGGTGCCGCCTTCCGTAGAAAATGCGAATCGAGAGCGTGGATTGAGACTGAGTCTCAATCCACGCTCTCGATTCTAACTTCCGATATCGACATCGGCTAGTGTGATTCGAATCAGAATCTTCAAAAAAGATCGATTCGGTGAATAGGTCTCATTGTAAAATCACCAGTCTGCATAATGTGTTTTTGCTCGCAAAAATGAGAAAACCCCTGTATGACCGCTTTCGGCCACACAGGGGGAGGATGTCTATAAATCTTTATTTAGCAGGGCTTTTCGTGATGTCTATCGACCTCACGTATCGCATGCAAATGACTTGGCAATTAGCCTTAGTCATTGGTGATTCGTCAAAATTCTTTATTCGCGAGCGTTTCGATTTCCGTCTGCTTCAAACAAAGTTTCAATCGGTCGCCGAGTTGGTTTTCCCGTTTCCACTGATTTTTGCATTGTCTTTCGTGCAAAAGAGTTTTGCCTGTTCTCGATTGTTTTTTTCGATTGTCCGTACGAAGCGGTTGTTGTTGCATAACCCTTTGCCGCGCCAGAAGATTCATGAAGCAGATCGTCCACGAGACGGGCGCTTGCTTGATTAATGACTACCACCCGACTCGAGGCACCCGGACCTTTAGGTCGAACGATAACAACAATTTCCGCACCGGTAAAATCCTGAGACCCAGGCAACGGCGATGAACCATCCGTACCAGAATTGAGAATCGCTTCTCCCGTCATGACTTCAGCCATTTCATTGGAAATCGAAGACAAACTCTGCTTCATTCCGACTGGATTTCCAAGTTTTGTTCCGTTTTGATCGGGACCAGCATCAACGACCGCCACATTCGTTTCGGGCGACGAGGGAGCGAGATGCCCCAAGTTGGCCTTTCTCAGTAACTGGGCGACAGGTTTCATCCCGGTATAAATTCCTCGTTTGTAATTCGGGTCGGCGAGAATACAGACGCCAACTTGCTCAGCACCAAGAAAAAGTCCGCCACCGGAGCGACCCTGTTGAGGAATACCCGTACACTCAAGGTTTTCAGGGCCAACACAGCCATTGATTGCGGTCACAACATGTTCTTCCACTGAAGGCAGTTTTCCGCCTCCGCAACCAATACTGAAGACCCGATCGTTCACTTCCGGCAGATCCCGAGCGATTGCAAGGCTGACAACGTCTAAACGCGGTTGACCGGGGATTGACAACAGCCCGACATCAGCATCCAAATCAAATTGCATGATTTGAGCGACTACTGTCATTGGTTTAGAATTTTCTTCCGAAAACAGATCGACTTCGATTACCGCGCCTTTTCCCAAATCGCGAAGGATATGGCCGCAGGTCAGGATCACTGCCCGAGCGGATTGACTTTCAATCACGGTTCCCGAACCAAAATGAACGTGTGAGCCGTCTTTAACGCGGATTCGAGTACTGGCTGCGAGAGCCTTCCGTGAAACTTCATCGGATCGCGTTCGACGATCCGGATCCTGTCCACGGAATGTCTCGGATTCATCCACAGGCAATTGCTTCGGACTTTTGTTTTTTGAGCCAAACAGTGATTGCAATTTCGGGAGCGACTTTTTCTCGTCCGATGCCTTGTTGCTGAACGGTTTGAACTCAGGATTTGCCTGTCCATTATTTCGAGACGACTTCCCGACTAATGAATCGTCAATATTCTGCTTGGGAAGCGTCATCATCAGACTCTTTAATTGCCGTTCGTCTGTCGCGCCTGTAATGCGATTGATTTCCCGACCGTTGGCAATCAAGACGAAACACGGGATAGATTCGACGCCGTACTTTTGTGCGAGAGCTTGTTCTTGATCGATATCAACTTGTCTGATTGGGTATCCCTGACGTTCAAGCTTCGAGACAATAGGGCTCATTTTTTGACAGGGGACACACCATTTGGCAGAAAAGTCGAGCAGAATATTATTCTGGTCAGTCGCTTGAGCGGAAACGCTGGTGATGGTCACCCAACTACACGCGGTCGTGACAAGGACCAGACCGAGAAGCATGGTCCAAAGCGAAGCGGTAGTTCGACCACCGAGTGAAACTCGATCCTGCATGAAATCGGCCTCCGTGCCTTTTGTAAATCTGCCAATCGTACCGCCTGCCGACGGCCATTCTTACAAGCGACACGTTCGAGCCATCCATGGCTTGAAAAAGTGCTTGATGTCGAGTTGATTTGATCTGAAGTGACCGGGATGTGACCGCTGGCGCGGTATTGTCGCCCAGGACAGATGAGAACATTTTACAACCGAGATTGGTAATTTCGAAGAGATGCACCAGGCGTGCCAACATCGGAAAAAACTGCCTATGGACACAAAAAAAGGTTGCTGATACGTTCCCGCCCTCACGAATCTTGAAATTCGTCTCAAGTTAGCTTTCTCAGGTCAAATCGTCTGGAAAAGTAGCCATTGCAATCGATCGCCAAATCGTCATGCGTGGTTCATATCGTCACGGGCAATTTAGGATGGAGTCTGTCGTGCGAATTCAAAAATCAACGCTGTTCGTATTGATGACCTGCTTCTCGTCGATTTCGTTCTCGACAGCTCACGCGATCGAAAACGATCCTGGTAAAGAATACAAATTGACGGAAAAGCATGGACCGTGGATGGTCATGGTCGCCTCCTTCCGCGATGTCCACGAAGTGGATCGCAAAAAAGAAGGAATGACAGCTGAACAGGCGGCGAATGATCTTGTTCACGAGCTTCGAGAAAAAGGGATCCCTGCGTACTCGTATTCACGAGACGCAAAGAAGGGAACGATTGATACCTACGACCGAATGGGTAATCCGAATAAGCGGGTCTATGCGGCTCAGTTAGACATGATTTGCGTGTTGGCCGGAAACTACGAAAAGGTCGACGATCAAGTTGCTCAGAAGACTTTGGCTTATATCAAACGTTATCGCCCCAAGTTCGTTTCTGATCCAAAATCCGGAGCGGTCGTACGCGATACTGGTGGCACAAAAGGACCCTTTTCTGCAGCATTTATGACGATTAATCCACTCAGAAAACCGGATGATCTTGCCCGGAACAAATCTGATAGCGTCACGAAATACTTGAATTCGGGCATCGACAACGCTTTAGTGAATCTCAAGCGAAAATACACATTGAAGGTAGCCACGTTTACCGGGAAGTCCGCGATTCCGATGGGTAATAGCCGCTTCGCTGGACAGGAATCGGCTTTTGATCAAGAAATTAAAAAGAAAGACGGAGGGTCGGACAGTCTGGCCCGCGCTGGCGAAGACGCGGCACAACTGACATATGCATTGCGACAGAGTAGCGCGGCGGCTAGAGAGTGCCTGGGCTCAGATCGGTTTGAAGCCTACGTCTATCACGACAAGTACCAATCAATCGTGACCGTCGGCGGTTTCGATTCGCCAAACGATCCCGAGATTAAACGTCTAGCCGAGATTTTTCACTCAACTTACAAAGACACCAAAGAAAATCCAGGAAAATACGAACTGACGTGCGCAAACCTCAGTTTGCCAAATCCGAAAAATCAACCAGACAAAGAGATCTGGTTTCCGCCGCTTCAATCATGGGCATTCGATCCGATTCCTGAACTGATCGAAGTTCCCCACATCAAGTAATAACCGTTATGCCAGGATGTCGGTCACAACCTTACCGTGGATATCTGTCAGGCGGAAATCACGCCCCTGAGCCCGGTAGGTCAACTTTTCGTGGTTAATTCCTAACAGGTGCAAAATCGTGGCGTTCAGATCGTGAACGTGAACAGGCTTTTCAGTAATGTTGTAGCTGAAATCGTCCGTTTCACCGTGAACGATGCCAGGCTTGATGCCGCCACCCGCCATCCACATCGTAAAATTGCGTGGATGGTGGTCCCGACCGTAGTTGTCTTTGGTGAGTGTCCCCTGGCTGTAAACGGTTCGACCGAATTCTCCACCCCAGACAAGCAACGTGTCCTCAAGCATGCCACGCTGCTTCAAGTCTTTGATCAAAGCGGCACAGGGCTGATCTGCTACCTTGGTCAATTGGCGGATCGAACCGGGCAAGCCGCCGTGATGGTCCCAGCCACGCAAGAAGATTTGAGTAAATCGGACGCCACGCTCTGCCAGTCGTCGTGCGAGCAGGCAGTTGTAAGCAAACGTACCGGGTTGAGCGACCTCCGGGCCGTACATATCCAGAATATGTTTTGGCTCTTTCGAAATATCAGACAACTCGGGCACCGATGTCTGCATTCGATACGCCATTTCGTACTGAGCGATTCGAGCTGAGATTTCAGGGTCACCCACTTCCGTCAATCGCTGCTGATTCAGTTCACCAAGACCATCCAACATCTTCCGACGAACGTCACTGCTAACGCCTGGCGGGTTTGAAAGGTACAAAACCGGATCGCCCGACGATCGCATTGAGACCCCGGCATGCTTGGTTGGCAGGAACCCTGACGCCCACATGCGTGAGAAGAGAGCCTGATTCTGTCCTCCGGAAGCGAGGCGCGAGATAAGAACAACGAACGACGGCAGGTCGTCATTCGGACTACCGATTCCATAGGACAGCCAGGCACCTAACGATGGGCGTCCGGGGATTTCGCTTCCGGTCGTAATGAACGTGATGGCCGGATCATGGTTAATGGCATCAGTGTGCATCGACTTGATAATACAAATGTCGTCGGCCACTCCCGCCATTTCTGGCAGAAGCTCACTGATCCACGCACCATGTTTGCCGTGCTGCGAAAACTTGAACATCGAAGGAGCCACGGGAAACCGAGCCTGTCCCGATGTCATTGTGGTGATTCGCTGGCCATTACGGACCGACTCTGGCAGATCCTTATCAAAGTATTCGCCGAGTTTTGGCTTAAAGTCCCAGAGATCCAATTGCGACGGTCCATCCGCCATAAACATCCAGATGATTCGCTTGGCCTTAGGGGCGTGATGTAATGCCGGCATGACACCAAACGTCTGTCGTTCCCCCCCTGCAACTAGATCATTTGCGAAAATGCTGGGGTTCATGCAGGCGCCGAGCGCGGCGGCTCCCAAGCCGGTCGCTGACCGGCTGAAGAAATGCCGTCGGGTCATTGCCAATTTGTATTCGAGAAATGGGTCCATGTGTTTCTTTCCATCACTTCGTAATTGTCTCGTCAAGATTTATCAGCAGATTGGCGATCATTGTCCAAGCGGCATATTCGGATACTTCCAGATTCATATCGCGCGGTGAATCACCGTACGCAAGCAGTTTTTCGGCAGCAGGTTTATCTGCCTGAAACACGGCCATTTCGTTGTCGAGAGTCATTCTCAAAACTTCCAATTCTCGTACGGATGGCAGGCGGGCGGTCATCCATCGAAAGCCGTAGGTCAAGCGTTGCTCGATCGTCGTCCCTCCTTCTTTCAGCATTCGTTCGGCCAGCTTGCGTGCCGCATCGATATACTGCTTGTCGTTCATCAGGGCTAAGGCTTGAAGCGGAGTGTTTGTTCGTGGGCGACGGACTGTGCAATTCTCACGAGACGGGGCGTCGAAGGTCGACATCGATGGTGGTGGCGCTGTCCGCTTCCAGAAGGTGTAAATACTGCGGCGATAAAGCGATTCTCCTGCATCGGGCTTGAAGTCGCGGGTATTACTTCCAACGAAAGCGACCGCTTCCCAGATCCCATCAGGCTGGTAAGGTTTCACGCTTTTCCCGCCGGCCCGTTCGACAAGCAATCCGCTTGAAAACAGGATTGAATCACGGATCACTTCCGCGTCGTATCGGAACCGAGGTCCCCGTGCGAGCAGAAGGTTTTCGGGGTCACGGTTCAATAACGAAGGTGACACTTTTGCCGTTTGCCGATACGTTCCTGACATGACGATCAGCTTATGCATTCGCTTGACATCCCAGCCGGTTTGAATGAATTCGGTGGCGAGCCAATCAAGCAATTCGGGGTGGGTTGGCCAGGTTCCTTGTGCTCCAAAGTCCTCGGCTGTTTTGACGATCCCGGTACCGAAAAACTGTTGCCAGTAACGATTCACGATCACACGTGAAGTCAGCGGGTGATTGGGAGCGACAAGCCATTTTGCCAGACCCAGCCGATTATTCGGCACTCCTTCCGGCAACGGCGGGAGGACACCAGGAACCCCGCGATCGACCTTTTCAGCCTTCTTGTCATACGCACCACGAATAAGCACAAAAGTCTCGCGCGGTTGAGGCAGGTCTTGACTGATCAGGGTTGCAGGAATTGTCGCTTCAACATCTCCCTTCTGTTTGTTGATTTCGGCAATCTTACCCTGCCATGCGGCAAACGTGGCGCGCGTTCCGATATTCACATTCTGTATAAAGTAGTCGCGCAACTGCCTCTGCTGATCGGCCGATCGCTTGGCGGGCTCAAGTTTCAGTGCGTCTTGAATTGGTACTGGATACGTGGTTTTCGGAGTTGGTCGTTCCGATTGTTCCCATGCGATCTGTGAACTGAACTCCGTCGGTGCTGGAGTTGCGTAGGTAACCACTCCTGCGCGGTCCCAATGGCACGTGCCACCTGATTGAGTGAACGCCCAACCGTTCAGCATCGCCCCAGAAGGGAGTCCGACATCTGCCGCCCTGACTTCCAGTCGCACCCACTCGCCCATTTTCGGCAATGCCCCGGCAATACGTTTACTGGGAGTATTCTTTACGCCAAATCCAATCGCATCTTCATCACCCCAGTTGGAACGGTGATCCCAACTTCCGTCGTTAAACTGAAGCATGATCGATTTTGGAGGATTGGCAGGGTCGAGAAAGACATAGGCGAACAGAACATCCCCTTCACCAATCTTCAGGCCTGGATTAGCACCTGTGAAAAAGTGTTGCGATAAGCCGGTTGCTGTCCGCGTCGAGGATTTGTCGCCTGAGAAAACCGGACCTTCACCTTTGGTAACAAATCTCCATGGAGTATCACCTTGAGGCTGAGCACCTGATGGAAGGTCGTCGTCAATCCAGATCACCTCTTGCCTAAGTACCGAAAGGGCATCAGCGGGTGGCATTGATCCTTCCCATGGATCGACGTATACGGTGTTTGTCAGTTCGGTAGCGATCGCCTCCTGAATCGAGGCTAATTGTCCTTCGAGTTCGCGTTGTTTTTTCGTGTGCTCGTCTGTAGGGAGCTTCAAAATTGGCGGCGGAAGCAAGGCATTTCCGTCCATCGCCGCGTCGGCCATTGAATAGAAATACGAATAAAGAGAATAGAATTCTTTTTGCGAAACCGGATCGAACTTATGGCTGTGACAAACGGCACATTGTAAAGTCAGTCCCAGGAATACCGTCGACAGGGCTTCAGTTCGATCGACGGCGTAACGGACAAGAACTTCATCATCAATTGACCCCCCTTCGCTCGTTGTGACATTACAACGGTTAAAGCCTGATGCCACCTTCTGGTCGACGGTAGCGTTGGGGATCAGGTCGCCAGCCAGTTGTTCGGTCGTAAATTGATCAAAGGGCTTGTTCTGATTAAAGGCATTGATGACATATTCCCGGTACGGCCACATCGATCGTTCGTTGTCGAGATGCAGTCCATGCGTATCTCCATAGCGTGCAGCATCCAACCAGATTCGCCCCTGATGCTCGCCGTAACGAGGTGACATCAGCAGCCGGTCAACGACACGTTCGTAGGCTTCTGCAGAATTATCGGCCAGGAACGCATCGACTTCCGCAGGGGTTGGAGGAAGTCCTGTCAGATCGATCGTCGCACGTCGAATCAGCGAAAATTTGTCGGCCTCGGCCGACGGCTCAAGCCCTTCGCCTTCCAGTCGACTGAGAATGAATCGATCGATTTCATTGCGGATATGACTTGTAAATCTGGTTAGTGGTGGATCGCGGCGAACGGCCGGAATGAACGACCAATGCCCTTGATACTCGGCACCTTGTTCGATCCACTGCTTGAGGATTTCAATTTCGGCTGGAGTCAGGCTTTTGCCACTGTCGTTCGGCGGCATTTTCGCATTGGGGTCTGAGGAAATGATTCTCGCGTACAAACTGCTCCCTGCGACATCATTCGGAATAATTGCCGTATGCCCAGACTCCAGTTTTGTCTTCGCCAAATCGGATTTATCGAGACGCAACCCAGCCTGAAGCTGATTTTTGTCTGGACCGTGGCAGAGATAGCAGTTATTGGACAGGATCGGGCGGACATCCTGATTGAATTCAATCTTTCGATCGGCAGCTGCGACGAAACTGGAAGAGGTTACGGAGGCAATGAGACCGATGAACAATCGATGGAGAAGCGGCATACGAGGGGATCCTCGAAGGTATTCAAGAGCAATGGCTAAGATGGCGGGAAATTACGGCAGGCGGTGACTTTCACCGTCCATCAATGACAACCGATTCGTCAAGGAATGTCAAACACCAATTTCAGATTCCGGGAACAGTTTCGGCCGCCGAAACGCTCACCGTGATGGGCTCTTCGAAAAACGGGAAATTCGCAACTGTTGAAGGTAATGAAGTTTGCGACTCAATGTTCGAATCCCTGAGATCACTCAACCATTCACACGTGACTTCAGAGAAATCCTGATTCACGCTCTGCCTGATATTCCAACGCATATGCCTCACTTTGTGAGGCATAGGTTTGATATCGGCAACCCTGATATATTCATGCGACTTGTTTTGATCGCAGACCATCAGAGTTAAATTGAATTGAAAATGCGAGAGGGGGGAGTCGAACCCCCACACCGATTAAGGTACAGGATCCTAAATCCAGCGCGTCTGCCAGTTTCGCCACTCTCGCATGCCTACTGATGATAGCAGTAACAGGGGATGTTTCGCAAATACGACACAGGAACTTTGAAAAGGGTTCGAAACTCGGGGTTTTAATCAATCGCGCGACAACTTCCTGTGCATTCTCAGAATCAACGTGGGAGCCAACTGAGTACCCGTTGCCTGATCGATTTGGGTTTGGATGAGGCCGATGGAGTCTCAATTTCTGGCTTTTTACCTTCGGGAACCGGGGGAATGGGAACTTCATCCGTACTGCGAATTGGGGGTGACGGTGTCTGTTCCTGAAATGAATTTGGGTTTGGGGCTGGTGGGACATCCGGTAGACTTTCTTCAAAGCCTGGTAAGTCATCTTTTTCGTAGTCGATATTTAACGGCTTCGCTCGCATATTCTTCGGTCGCTCCAATTCAAACTTCTCTTCCGACGGCTTGTCTGACGTTGGATAACGATCACCGTTTGTGGAGGGCCTGTTATCGAGCGGATAACAAACGTCTGAAACGAATCGACCCAGCGGGCCAATCGAACCGAACCGCTCTTCATAGAAACGGACGCCGTGCGTTTCGAGAATTGTTCCCGTCTGGCGTTCGAGTGTCGCGAGCGTCGTGTTGTATGCCGCAAGCGAGTTGGCCTCGTTGGAAATCGCGTTTCCCCAGTCGGTCACGGCCTGCAAGACGTTAATCAGAATTGCACTCCCAGTACGATACTTGGCCAATTGATAATCAAGATTAATCTTGGCCGCCTCGCGGACTTCTCGATAAGCCAGGTACAGCTCGTAGTTCTGGTCCAGAGTACGAATACTGGTCGCAAGCAGGTGGGCCGCGTTATGCATACCCTGGTTAAGATTGATTCGATCGCGAACGATCGTCAGTTCTCGTTGTCGCAAGAGTGCTCGCGATTGACGCAAGCCGAGTGGGACTGAAAAATTGACACCCAGTGTCCAGTCGGTGTTGGCTCCAGCCCCGGTTTGTAATTGTCGTCCACTCGGCGTCGTTCCCTCCAAGCCGTTCCACCGGTACAGGGCGACTCCGTCAAGTTGCGGAAGCGCCGCGTTCTTCGCGAGAAGAATCTGTTGTTCGTCCGCTTCAATAATCAACTTCAATTCAACCAGATCAGGCCGACGTTCTGAAGCGATTTCGAGTATCTGCGACCATTCAGTATGAAACCGTTCGTCCGTTGGAGGAGAATAGGGAATCAGTCGCATCCCGTCCGATGGGGGCATACCAATGATATTTCGCAATGCATCCTCTCGCTGAATCACGTTCGCACGTGACGTCACGAGAGCGGCACGCGTATTGGCCAAAGTCACCTGGACCTGCGAGAGATCCGCTCGGTTATCGAGATTAACTTTCACCCGGGATTTGATTCGGTTAACGACGACTTCCAACTGCTCGATCTGCTGCTGTTTCGACCAGACGTCAGTCCGAGCATAGACCAGCATCCAGTACGCTTCGATCACCCCGCGAACCATCTCCTGTACAGAATCTTTCAACGTGAAAAACGAAATCTCGGTATTAATACGAGAAATGACAATCGGTGCCAGATTTGGCCCAAACCCGGCTCCCTTTAGTAGGGGTTGCGTATAGTTCAGCGTCGTGGAACTTGTTGTTTGAGGATTTAACGGAAACAGCCCGGGCTGAAACTGCGTATTCGTTGCGTCGTTCCAACTGATTCCCGACATACCGCCAAGTGCGTTCAGCTTTGTCAAACTTGTTGAATTAGTGAACTGACCGATACGAGTTCCATAGAACTGCGAAAGGCTCGAAGTCGGGGGATTGAAGATCGCGTTTGGATTTTCCCCGTTATTGTAGGCACTCGTTGCCGAAAAAACCGGATCGAACCGCGCGTTGTTCTGATCGATGTTTGTGTTCGCAATCGCGGCGTCGTAAATCGTCTGACCACTCGACGTGGCTGTCGTTCCGACCAGAATTCGAACTACGTCTGTTCTACCCAGCGCGATTCGAATGACATCGTCCAGCGAAACCGGATACGGCTCAAGATCGACTTTGGTCGACACCGTCGGTGGTGGAGCAGAATCGTTGATCCGATACTTGGGAAGCTGTGACGGATCTCGGATTTGTACGGACCGTTGTTCAGGAAACAACGTCGGCAACAACCGCTGTGCATCGGCAGATTTTGCCGATAGCAGCAGAAGCATCGCCAATATTGCGACCGTGCGACATCGGTGATTGGCATCCATACCAAAACACTCACAACGACGAATGGACCATCCCGGTCATTCATCGTCGGACAGCATCGCACAAGACGAGGGTTATTCGTCAAGACCCGACTGTAGGACTTGTAACGCCTGACGAAAGTCTATCGTGTCGCAGACGATTCCCCCGTCTCGAAGCACAACCACTCGTTTGGCGTTCTTCGCCACATTCGCATCATGTGTCACAAGAATTACCGTAATTCCTGCCGATTCGTTCAATTCCCGAAACAAAGTTATGACTTCCCGGCTCGTCTTGGAATCAAGGTTTCCTGTCGGTTCGTCACCCATCAGGATTGCCGGTTCGTTCACCAGAGCGCGGGCAATCGCGACTCGCTGCTGCTGACCACCCGAAAGTTGGCTGGGATGATGATCAAGTCGATTTCCGAGACCCACCAGTGACAGTTTTTCAATCGCACGTCGATGGCGTTCGGCGGCTGAAATCCCTTTCGCATACAGGAGCGGCAGTTCGACGTTTTCCAGGGCCGACGTTCGGTTCAACAGGTTGAAGTTTTGAAATACGAAACCGATCCGCTGGTTTCGGATGCGAGCGCGATCATCATTAGACATCGTCGCGATTTCTTCACCGGCCAGTTTGTAACTCCCCGAAGTGGGTCGATCCAGACAACCAAGTGTATTCATCAGTGTGCTCTTGCCAGACCCCGATGGTCCGATGAGCGCAACGTATTCCCCCTGCTCGATCGTTAACTGGGCGTTCTTTAACGCATCCACTTTGACCTCACCGAGGTTGTAGACTTTGCAGACATCGCGAATCTCAATCAAAGCCACGTCACTTGTCCCGATTCTTTATCACGACGAATTATTCCGTTAACAGTGCCAGGTCAGCGTAGGATAATACTGGTGCGCCGTATGGCCGGAATAGGGGAACTCGGAGTGGCACGGTTTTGGAGTCTTCGACAAGGCCGTGTCTTCAGAGTTCGATAAAGTCTCCTGAGAGCACGGCTTTACCGAAATCGGTAAAACTGCGGCGCCCATTTTCACAGCTTTCTGCTCCAAAAGCACTTGGTCCCCAGAAATGCAAAATCCCTTCCTTCAGTTCGTTTCAATTGGCCAGGGTAATCCGGTCGTGACACTGCAGACGTAATCGATGATTGATTTTCCTGAATAAGACTTGGCGTTGGGACCGATATTCGCTTACGATCAACGCATCAACGTTGGCTTTTACTTGCTCCCATGCGGTGAGGCCAAAGTTCCAATATGACAAAACCCGCCCGACCTCCTGCCTTGATGTACCGGCCGTTGCGAAACGTGGCCCTGCCCGATAAGGACTTTCCATGCTGACTGTTTCCGGTGTCTCTCATCGATTGTGTGACGGGGTCACTCGGCGCGACGCCTTGCGAATCGGTGCGTTGGGACTGGGTGGACTTAGCCTGCCAGGTTTGCTGCGCGCCGAGCAAGCGTCTGGAATCACAAAGTCGCATAAAGCGGTCATCATGATCTACATGGTGGGTGCTCCGCCTCATCAGGATATGTACGACCTGAAGCCGGACGCGCCTGCCGAAATTCGCGGCGAGTTTCGTCCGATTGATACGAACGTCCCCGGTATCCAGATTTGCGAGCATCTGCCGAAACTTGCTTCGATCATGGACAAACTCGTGCCACTCAGGTCCGTTTACGGCTCACCCAGCGGCGATCACGACTCGTTCATCTGTTACACCGGTCGTAAGGCAACGAATCAGCCTGCGGGCGGGTGGCCGTCAATCGGCTCGACAATTTCCAAAGTCCTCGGTCCTGTCAATCAATCGGTTCCTCCATTTTTTGGATTGGCTCCGAATGCCGGTCATCCTCCTTACGGTTCACCAGGCCATCCCGGGTTTTTGGGAGTGACCCATGCGGCATTCCGTCCCTCCGGTCCGTCGCGAGACGACATGAAACTTAATGGGATCGACCTCGGCCGGCTTTCCAATCGCCAGCAGCTTCTGGCAAGTTTCGATCACTTCCGTCGCGATGCCGATGCAAAGGGAATGATGGATGGACTTGATTCACTGAACAAACAGGCTATGGGGATTTTAACATCCAGTCGTCTGTCTGAAGCATTGGATATTTCGAAGGAAGATCCTGCCTTGCTTGCCCGATATGGAAAGGGTGATCCGAAAAATTATGGCGATGGAGCACCTCGGAATCTCGAACAATTCTTGATGGCACGCCGACTCGTCGAAGCGGGGGCTCGTGTCGTGACGCTGAATTTCGGACGCTGGGATTTTCACTCAAGCAATTTCAGCGAATGTAAGAACACTCACTTTCCGATGTTCGATCAGGGGATGCACGCATTAATCACCGACCTTCACGAACGGGGTCTCGATAAAGACGTCGCCGTTGTGGCGTGGGGTGAATTTGGTCGGACCCCAAGGATCAATCCAGAAGCGGGCCGCGATCACTGGCCTGACGTCGGCAACGGCCTGATCGCAGGGGGTGGATTCCGAACAGGTCAGGTCATCGGTGCAACCGATCGTAATGGAGCGAAAATTGCCGATCGTCCTGTCCATTTCGGCGAAGTCCACGCAACCCTGTACCACCACTTCGGCATCGATCCGCTGGCAGTCCATTTGAATGACTTGTCGAGCCGACCGCATTACCTCGTCGACAACTGGAAGGCAATGCCCGAACTGATTTGACCAAGATTATTCGTACGCCCGACGCGCCAGCGAGTGATCGTCGCCGGGCATCGCATGTCCATGGCTTACGCGTCCGGCTATCGCTACAGAAGTCGTCTATTTACGATTCGGCGCCGTCGGCGGGCGTTTCGGTTCGTTTTCAAACGGCTGATTGCCATAAGCAGCGCGCGGCGGCTCGATCGTCTCGCCAACTTCTTTCCGTAATCGGTCTACTTCGACATGCAGATCTTTGACCGTCTGTGAATAGGCGGGATCATGATAAAAGTTCTTTAACTCGAGAGGGTCCTTTTCCCGGTCAAGCAGCTCCCAGTCGTCGAGGTCTGGCTTGTAGTAATGCACAAGCTTGAACCGATCGGTGATCACGCCGTAGTGAGGGTGGACTCGATGCGGTACCGGGAATTCGTAGTAGTGGTAATAGAGACTCGTTCGCCAGTCGGCGGGCGTTTCACCTTTACAAAGCGAAACAAGGCTGCGGCCCTGCATGTCGGCTGGCGCCGTGACGTTGCCGATCTCCAGGAACGTTTGAGCGAAGTCGATTAACGAGACGATGCGACCATTCACACTGCCCGGCTTAACGACGTTAGGCCAACGGATCATCAGAGGTGAACGTACCGATTCTTCAAAGATCCATCGCTTGTCGAACCAGCCATGCTCACCGAGAAAGAACCCTTGATCGGACGAACAAACCACGACCGTGTTCTCGGCGAGTCCCTCCTTGTCCAGGAATTCAAGCAGCCGCCCGACGCTCTCGTCAACCGCTTTCACGCAACCAAGATAGTCGTGCATGTAGCGGTTGTAGCGCCAGCGGACGAGATCCGAACCGGTCGGTTTTGCCTCGCGAAACGCCGCGTTTCGAGGTTCGTAATATTCATTCCAAACCTTAAGTTGCTCGTCAGTCATATTGGGAGGGGAAACAAATTTGGCGTCGAGATCCGTGAAGGTCCGATCGAGGCCCATATCGTGATCAGTAATCGCCTTGCTTCGTCCGGCATAGTCGTCGAACAACGTTGGTGGCTCGGGATATTTGCGGTCCTTGTCCCAGCCCAGATGTCTTAGTGCCGGTGCCCATTCACGGTGCGGCGCTTTGTGTTGACTCATCAGCACAAACGGTTTTGACTTGTCACGGTTTTTCAGCCATTCGATCGAAAGATCGGTGATGATGTCGGTCGTGTAACCGGTGTGTTTGACCTGCTGACCGTTCTTGATCATCGGCGGGTTGTAGTAGATCCCTTGCCCCGGCAGGATGTGCCAGTGATCAAACCCGGTTGGCTCACTCACCAGATGCCACTTTCCAATGATGGCGGTCGAATATCCAGACGCCTGCATCAACTTGGGAAATGTCTGCTGCGTGCTGTCGAACTTGCTGTTTGTGTTGTTGTAGAAGCCGTTTCGGTGCGAGTATTTGCCGGTCAGAATTGAGGCACGGCTGGGTCCGCAGATTGAATTCGTCACGAGACATCGATCAAACCGGATCCCTTCGCGGGCGATCCGATCCATATTTGGCGTATCCAGCAAGTGGCGATTGTCGCCATAAGTGCTGATCGCCTGACACGTCAGATCGTCCGAAAAGAGAAACAGGATATTCGGCCGCATCGGTTCTGCTGCCAGAAGTGACGACATCGAAGTGGTCACGATAACTGAGAATATTGCCATACGGGCCAACTGATGCATCAGCATGACGAAGTTCCACTGTGATTCAATTGAACGGTCGAGGAATCAATAAACGGAAGGGACAGGTTCGGTGATCACCAAACCTGACCCTCTTTTACACTCGTTCAGTGATCCGATTCCACCGTGAGTAACGTTTTGCAGTGACTCAAGAGAAAGGATGTATCAGTTCTTTTCTCGCTTGGCGTTCCAGTCACGGTTTGTTGTGTTGCCATCGCGAGTCATTTCGATCGTCCCCTTCATCGCATCGCCATCAAGTTTGCCCTTGTACTTCGTCGTATTCGTCTGCCCGTTTCGTTCGCGAGTCACCGAAAAGGCGACTTCGCCGTCTTTAAATGTTGCGTCGTCGATTTTCGTTTCCTGATTATCCCGTCCAAGCATTGCCCCCGTCAGCTTGTCGCCATCGAGCTTCAGCTTCAGAGTGACGTCACGGGTCTGATCATTGAATGTGATTGACCATTTCCAGGTTCCGGTCGGATCGGGCTTGTCAGCAGCGTGGGCGAACCCCGCAAGTCCGATGAGCGCAACACCAAATGCCAAGAATTCACGTCGTTTCATCGCAGTTCTCCAATTCCAAAAGACACGGACGATCGAACACGCTGATCGCACATTTCAGAATGTGCCGCCGAAGCGGTCGATTGTACCCGCGTCTTCAGAGCACTCACAACGAGGCTGAAACCATTGCAGCCGATTTCAGGTCCCATTAAGACTTGCTCGAAGCGAAACTCGGTTCGCGGCAATTCCGTAGCTCGTTAAACTGCTGGCATGTTAAACCTCACCCGTCATTCTTTGATGTTGTTATTCGTCGCGGTAGCGATGACGTTCTTGTTCTGGTGGCCGCTTTACGGCGGTGCCGGCTTCATTGGTGGTGATCTCTATCCATATTTCTTCCCTCAGAAAGCCTTTCTTGCCGACGCATTGAAGGGGGGGCAATTCCCCCTCTGGAATGACCTGTCAGGATTCGGGTATCCCGTCCTGGGGGAAAGCCAGACAGGGGCAGCTTATCCGTTTCACCTGCTGTTCTATTGGTTATTCAATCTGAATACGGCATACAACATCGAGCATCTGCTGCACTACGTGATTTGTTTCGTCGCCACATCGCTATTTGCAAAACGATTAGGGCTCACCGACACCGGTGCCTGGTTCGCCGCACTGGTTTTTACCTATGGCTGGTTTCCGCCTCGAGCTTGCCTCGAATGGGCCATCCTGACCGGAGCATGGCTTCCGGTGGCACTCTGGTGCGTCGAATCATTTTTGCAAACCCGATGGTGGAGGTACTCCATTGGATTGAGCTTCGCACTCGGCATGCAATTGCTCGCTGGACATTATCATCTGGCGTTTATCACGCAGTTACTCGTCGCGACCTATGGATGTTGGCGGCTATGGATCGAACAACGCCAGAAGCGGGACGGGAACTGTCCGACCAACGGTTACTGCGGAAGACGAGCGGCCCTGGGCTTGGCCTTGGCCGGAATTGCAGGAATTTGCCTCGCGGGAATCCAATTGCTTCCGACTTGGGAATTGAAACAGCGCAGCAGCCGAGTCGTTACCAGCGAGGAATATGACCCTGCGTACGGACATATGCCACCCCTTTACGCCACGCAACTGATTGCACCGTGGCACTGGTACAGCCCCCTGTCAATCGATGAAGACAACATCGTACGCGACATCTCCGAGTTCGTCGCGCCGTGGCACTGGTTTGGTCCGAATCAAGATCTCGATCAGGCAATCCGTGCCAGCCGATTTGGAGCACTCAATGCAGGTACTAATAAAGTTGAAGCTCACGTCTATTGCGGGATGGTCCCTATGGCGTTGGCATTATTTGCCATACTCGGTTGGTTACGTGGAATTGCCGGGAAGCCAAAACTCCCGCAAAGTCGCCAAGCAGATAAACGCACCAATGTGGCGGTTCGACAAGAAACTCACCCTCCTGAATTAATGATCAACGCCACAACGGGTTATTGGCTCGCCGCAGGTGTGCTGGGGCTTGTTTACGCTACAGGTTGGTTGCTGCCAATTGGATTATCGCTCCCCGGCTTCAGCTTTTTTCGCGGCCCAGGCCGTTATGGTATCGTCACGACATTGGCAATTGCCTTGCTCGCCGGCCAGATGCTCAGTCAATTCAGCGTGCGTCACGCGTCGAGTTTCTCACGGAATTTGGTGTTGGTGCTGGCTTTCATTTCCACCTGCGGTGACCTGTGGCTGGTCAGTCGGATGGTCACCTATACCTACATCGTATCGACGCCTGCGATCGCTTATCGCGACATCAGTGAAGTTCGCAAACTCATGCTCGCCGAACCCAGGTTGTCGCGGATGCTGGCACCGGGGCCCAATGTCGGCAACCTTTTGGGTGTCTCGTGTGTCCCCTGGTATCTCGGTATCGCTCCGGCGGAATACGTCGACCCGGCTCTGACCATGCCGCCAAGGGAGAAGCCGCTTTCCAGTGGAAAACCAACTCCTTGCTCGCCGGAATTGCTCGCATGGTTAAGCCGATCCGGAGTGACACACGTTTTGAACTTTGAGCCCCTGGAAGAACTTTCATGGCAGGCCGATCTCATCTGGAAAGGGATTGATCCACTGCTCAACCGAGTTTGGGGTCGTACCGAACCGATCCACCTTTATCGGTTTCGATCGAATTCAACCGTTGATGGCCCTCACTCATTCCCGGGTCGAGCATACCTCGGGGATGAATCAATTCCGGTGTTTGCCGAGAACGAGAGGCGATTTGGCAGTGGATCGCGACGTGTCGTTGTCGAGGGAAATCATCAGGGTGGGCATTCATTAGTCTTGACCGAACTCGCCTATCCCGGATGGAGCGTTACTCGCGATGGAGTTCCCGTAGAAGCCAAACAGCAGGGGCTTTTTCGTGTGGTCGAATGCCCGGAAGTAGGTGGCCAGTTTTTATGGACCTACCGGCCACGAAGTTTTCTCTATGGTGCGATCACCAGTTCGGTGACATTATTATTGCTGGCCGCCCTCGCTCATTTGAAATTCTGGCATCCCAGGATGGTTGATCGACTGCTGCGACGTCGCGGCAAAGTCTAACGGAGTATCACGACATGACGCTGACTGAAATGAAACGGCTCGTGGTCTCTCGGCCAATTCCACGTCTCAACTTCCGTGATCCGGCCAAACGTCTCGCCTTTGCATTAATGACACTGGCTGTTTGCGTCCAGTCGCTCTGCGCCACCGACTATTTCCTGACCATCGGAGGAGGCTACAACCCCGAGGGGAATCAAGCGTCGCTTGAAGCCAACGTGATCTTTTTCCAGCAGGTTCTCGATGAGAAACATCGTGGGATGCGGTTGCACGATATCTTTTTCGCCGATGGACATGACACGGCATCCGACTTACAGGTACTCTCGTCGAACTCACCCGGCCGGACCAACGCTGCCTTCGAATTGCTTGCATCGCTTCATCGCGGAAGTGGTCAGGAAACGGTTGAGTACCGAAATCATCGTGTTCCCAGGATTTCAGGAGCGATTGATCCGGCACTCGTCCGCTCAAGCCTTCAAAAGATCGTCAAAGGGGCTGTGCGTAAGGACCGATTGATTATTTATGTGACTGCACACGGAAGTGCAGGTTCGGAATCTGACCCGTACAACACGACAATCGATTGCTGGAACGGCAAAAGGATCACGGCCCGAGAATTCGCTCGATGGCTCGACGACTTACCGCCAGATGTTCCCGTGGTGATGGTGATGGCACAGTGCTATTGCGGTGGCTTCGCTCGTACAATTTTCAATGAGATGGATTCTTCGAAAGGGCTATCAACTCATCTTCGCGCCGGATTCTTTGCCCAGCAACACTATCTTCCCGCAGCCGGATGCCGACCTGATATTAAACACGACGAAGAATTCAGCAGTTACTTCTGGGGGGCGATTGCTGGCCGCAGTCGTAATGGAGTCCCCATCGCGACCTGTGATATTAATGGTGACGGCGAAGTCTCGTTCGCTGAAGCTTACGCCTATGCCGTCATCGTAGGTGACACGATCGACATTCCATTAAGAACGTCCGATGTTTACTTGCGGACCTATAGCCGCCTGCCCGATGATGATCAAGAGAGTTCACAAAAAGGGGCTGACGGGAAATCGGATGCGGCAGCCGAGAACGAGTCGGAAGCGAGTGCCAGAAAATCACCACTGAACCTCGCCTCTGTGAAAGGCTCACTCCAGAGTATTGTCGATCAGGCACCGCCAGTCTCGCGACGCATCGTGACAGACCTCAGCAAACATCTTGGCTTCGAATCCAAAGACGACGTCAGGAATGTTTACAAGGCCTATGAAAAACATCTCGATTCCGTACCTCAAACGCCGCGCCGAGGGGGGCGAGGTCGAGCGGGCTCTGGTCGTCGCAATCTCTTGCGGGAAATTTCCGAGAAATGGCCCGAACTGGGCGATGATCAGCATTGGGAAGACTCCCCTTTATTGAAGATGGAAAACCAGGAGAAACTGCTGGCAGAAATCAAAGAACTGCCGAGCTGGAAAAGTTATGACGAACGTCGTATTCAGACTGAAGAGTCCGCCAGAAAAGCAGAGCAACATGAGCTGCGAGACGTGAAATTCCGCCGATTGATCAAAGCGTTAGAGATCATCGTCCTTGAGAAGAATCTCCCGTTAGTCGCGACTCCAGAAATCGTGCAAAAATACCGACGGTTAATCGACCTGGAAGAATCTTCATTCCGCATACAGTCAGCGGCCAATTAATTTCCGCTTCATTCACTCGATCGGTGGCAACGACACATCAATCACAGCCCCCCCTTGAGGGCTGTTCGATGCCGTGATGACCCCGCCGTGTGCTTCGACGATTCGTCGGCAAATCGACATCCCCAGACCAGTGCCGGTTTCTTTCGTACTTGAGAAGGGTTCGAACAGTCGATCAAGGATCTCTGTGGCAAATCCCTCGCCGGAATCGTGGATTGAAAGCAGCGTCCACGCCGTGCCCGAAACCTTCTCAGACTTATCCTGCCAATGAGGAGATCGCGTTGGGGAAATTGTCACGTCGATCCGGCCACCGTCAGGCATCGCATCGAGTGCATTCAACAACAGGTTTAAGACGACCTGCCGCAGTTGAGCCGGATCGGCCTCAACCATCACAGGCTCGTCGGGAAAATCATCCAGAATCTGAACTCGCTGGCGATCAGCACGACCGGAGACTAGCTCGACCGTTTGTTCAACGACCAGACGAATATCCAGCGGCGATTTTTCAAGAGTTGGTGGTCGTGCAAAATCGAGAAAATCTTGAATCGAACGTTCAAGTCGTGAAATCTCTTCTTCAACCACGAGAAGCTGCTCACCATTCAATCCCACCCCGTCATCGCGATCGATCGCCCCCTGGACTAACATTTTCATGGGCATGAGCGGATTTCTCAGCTCATGAGCCAATCCGGCGGCGAGTTGTCCAATCGCAGCAAGCTGTTCACTGTGCAGCACCTCCAACTCCCGTTGCTGTAAGCGCTCTACGATCGTCGTAATATGGCTTTCCACTTCCTGCAGTCCCGCTTCGAGTTCTCGGAACCCGCCACTTCGAGAAATCTTGACCGGGCCAACGATGTCAGACATTCGACCTGCCGCGCCACGTACGCTGACGTCCAACTGGACGATCGACTGGCTGACGCCTCGGGCAATTAACAGACCGGCAATCAGCCCGGCCGCTCCTCCGGTAATTCCCAGAAGCAGAAAACCCTGGCGAGATTGTTCCGCCGTATGACGATTGGCCTCGTTCGTTGTATCGACCACGTTGCGATTGAGAGCCAGAAAATAGTCGGCCGGCTCGACGACGGCGCTAATATCCGCCAGCAATCGATCAATCGCCGCTTCAGACTCGATCTTTGGTTCCGGGACGTTCGCCACGAATTCCTGGAAATGGCCAGTGAAATCCCCCCAGGCTCGCCGAACAACCTCCATCGCCTGCCGTTCTGGATCGGTCAACGAATGGGTTTCGGCATAAGCCATATATGAGACCGCATTTTCCCTGATCTGTTGGACTTCATCCAGATGCTGTGAATCGCGACTCCGTCCGTATTGTTGAAGCTGATGCCGAATTTCACGCATGGCAATATAGAGGTCTTGAGCAGCAAGAATGCCATGCACCTCATGAGCAATTAATTCAGAACTTCGTAAATGCTGAGATTGAACGCTCCACGCCGCCATCACCCCGAGTGCAAGCAGCAGTCCGCTGATCGCGATCGTTGGAGCGGCGATCTTGAAAATGAAGTGACGGTTGATCCGAAGCTGACCGTTCATACAAAACCGAACTGGAGACGTTGTTGTGCAATGCGGTGATAATGTCGCGGTGAAGCATATCCACCACAACGGATGTGGCACAGGGTTTGTGAACAGTGACGACCAACAAAATCCGGACTCTCCTCTTCCTCTGTGTTCTCTGTGTTTCAATCTCTTCCCTTGAGGAACTTGACGTTGGAAGTGTCAAAAAAGTTCCTCGGGTGCATGGAGCGGTAGCTCCTGGCGAACCGCTTGCAGCGGCTCTTGAATTCTTCCTGTGGCTTCATCCATGTTGAAGAAAAGTTGGCCAAGTTGGTCAAGTTCCCTTTTTTGTAGCGTTTGAACTTGGTCGAGTTCACGAAGACTCCGCC
This sequence comes from Schlesneria sp., assembly GCA_037142165.1. Taxonomy (GTDB): domain Bacteria; phylum Planctomycetota; class Planctomycetia; order Planctomycetales; family Planctomycetaceae; genus Schlesneria. The sequence goes on from JBAXBD010000014.1 coordinate 23,327, forward strand.
CATTCTCGTCTCTGGCTCTTGAATGAAATTCAAAAACGTTCAGCCACAGATGCACACAGAACCACACAGATAGAGAGAAGCAATTCCCATGAAGGAAGGTTGAAAGACTCCTTGACCTTTATTTTCCTGTTTCGCATTTTTCCGTGTGCTTCTGTGTTCATCCGTGGCAAAAACTCTTTGCTCTTTGCCTCCCCTCGGGGATCAATAACGACACCGATCGCACGTTGACCTGACTGAGCCTGACCTTCGTTGCCTTATGTTCAAAATCCTGATTCGTCGTCAATCCGTCACTGCATCGAAGTTCAAAAAAAGTTGGCCAAGTTGGTCAAGTTCCCTTTTTTGTAGCGTTTGAACTTGGTCGAGTTCACGAAGACTCCGCCCATTCTCGTCTCTGGCTCTTGAATGAAATTCAAAAACGTTCAGCCACAGATGCACACAGAACCACACAGATAGAGAGAAGCAATTCCCATGAAGGAAGGTTGAAAGACTCCTTGACCTTTATTTTCCTGTTTCGCATTTTTCCGTGTGCTTCTGTGTTCATCCGTGGCAAAAACTCTTTGCTCTTTCCCTCCTCTCGGGGATCGATAACGATACCGATCGCACGTTGACATGACTGAGCCTGACATTCGTTGCCTTATGTTCAAAATCCTGATTCGTCTTCAATCCGTCACCACATCGAAATTCAAAAAAAAGTTGGCAAAGTTGGTCAAGTTCCCTTTTTTGTAGCGTTTGAACTTGGTCGAGTTCACGAAGA
>JBAXBD010000015.1:0-23226 GCA_037142165.1 Schlesneria sp.
TTCTATGGATCCTGGCTGCTCCACCAACTTTAACACCAATCGAGTTATCACAATCAACAACAGACGATCCAATCCGAATCCAGGGACACAACATTTTCAGTGAAGCATGGCAAAGCAATGGAACAACGGTCGGGATCACATACCTTGCCTCAAGATTCACCACGGTATATCCCCCGCAGTAAACGCCAACTGTCATCATCACCCAACAAATATACGATATTTCTAGTTGCACGACCGTGCGCTTCGAACGCATTGAGGTGACAACGCACAGAGTAAAAACTCCCAGCCAGATGGGAATCAATCCAATGCAATTCAGCACGTTGTACGTCACAATTAACATCTGGTGTCGAAGATGAGGCAGATCCTGAAGAGCTGACCAATCTGGCGAAAGACGTGGCTCAAAGATAAAATCGGGCGTGAGGCCGGGGTTCCAAAGTGGATCTTTACGAAAATTCTCCGGGCTCATATTCGCGTGATTTGCAGACCCTGCTGTGGAAAATGTCAAATGACCGCACTTCCACGAAAGACACGCAATCCACGGCCCCACCAGCAGAACCAGGCCCAATCCAAAGATACACAACATTCCCAATATTGTTTTAAGTCGAGGAGTGGCAAATGGCAGCCCGCCACTCACAAATTGGTTTAAGGACATCGTCAACACAATATGCAGCAGGCAGAATGGCAGCATATAGGCTTTTGCTAAATAGGCCACCCCTGCCAGAAGGCCAGCACTGATAGCGATCTTCGGTCGATACTCACTGAATCGCTTGTCAGACACGAGGCAAAAGTAGAAATACAGAAATGCGTTGGCTAATAGATCGGGGGCAAGCAAGTAGTTTGCCCAAATTGATGCATGGATCACGGAACAGGTCATCGTCCCGACCTGTATCAACCTGTCTGAATCGTGCTTTCCATTTGAGTGGATCACGGTTAGTCGATGAATCGCAGACAAATAACACGCACCACTGATCAAAAGGACGATTCTGCCGGCGATCAGGTCGTCCACTCCGACGTATAGCAACGGAGCCAGAATCCAGGCAAAGAGGGACGACCAGTACGTTGTGATCGCCGACGAAGGTTGCTCGATCGTCCTGCGGGCAATTGTGACATACGCCACAAAATCAGCACACACATAACCGCTCTGACAAAACGACAACATGCCCGCAATCGCCGCGTAACACGCAAGCGATGGAGCAATGATTGAACGTTTCGAAATCAGAACCATCTTTTGCCTATTTCCTAGCCAGCAATTCGATGAGGTCGATCAACTGAACCGTCGAGCGACTCGTCGCCACAAATTGCCTGGATTTCTGGTTGCTGAAAGAAACGCCGAATCCGTGACTGCCCTCGCCAGAGATGCAGGAACCGGCTCTGAGACTGAAGTTCGGGGAGCAGCAACTCGGTCGCATGATTGAGATGGACCACGCGCATCGAGACCGCGCGCGGATCGAGCAAACGGCACTCATAACCAAGACGCTCCAAGTCCTGGTGAAGCCCCTGGCCCGCTGTTAAAAGTGGTTTGTCGTTGTACTTAATCGAGTGCTTGTCCATGATGCTTCGGCGGTATAATGCACAATGGCTGCGAATATAGGGCAACTTGTTATGTACTCGGACAGGGCGAAATCGTTTCCACCACATCACCGCGTCTTCGACAGTTCGCAGCGATTCCTGAAGCGTCGAGCGAAGTACAAGTTTGTCCGTTCCAATCGCGGCGATATTGTGATCAGCGAGCATTGGACTTAAATGAAATTGCAACCAATCCGATCGGATTGGAATTGTGTCTGTATGAACTGTCAAAACGAACGGAGCTCGCGCCGCCTCGAATCCGATTGCGACGGCTTCGCGATGCGCGATACTTCCCGTGGCGATCTCGCCAGTCCGCTCGATCAGTCGAATCCAGTTGACGCTGCGCAGGTATTCCTTCGACGCGATGTCCTTTGACGCGTTGTCGACAACGATCACTTCGTAGTCGATATCCGACGTGTACTTGCGAATGCTGCGAAGACACAATTTCGCCAGTTCTGGTGTTTGAAAATGTGGAACGATAATCGAAACAACAGGGTTCATGGTCCATCCAATCCGCGTGTATTCTGAATCTCGGGTCAAACATTCAACAGTATCAGCAGTTGTTTTCAATACCCGTTGATTTGGTCTTCAGTGTCCACAACCATTGCTGTAGCCGCGATAGCTTCCGCCGCCACCATGATTGACTATCGTTCAACATCGCTTGTTCGGCGATCCGATCAGCCTCATCAAAGAGAGGAAGCCATTCTGTTAACTGCGGCTGTCGAGGAATCAGCCGTTCCACAACATGTTTGCGAAGGTCCAACAACCGTTCCCGTCGTCGCACTCGTTGAACTTTGCGGTAGGCAAAATCGACTCGTTTTTGGCGATATCGACCAACTGGCCGCCGTAGTCCACATGTCTGCTGGCCATGAAGCCGGTAACGGGTAACGGGCTCGGAAGTCGCAATTCCGTGTGCGCCAATCAACTCGCACATCACCGAGTACCAATGGTCATGGACCCACGTTGAAGGGATTGGCGTGAGAGCTTTGAGACACGCTGATCGCAACAGCATCGTCGCTCCGAGAACTCGATCTGACTGTAAAAGCAGATGTCGTGCGGCAGCGACATGGTCACCTTGAAGAAACGAACCAGGTGGGCAGCGATACTGTTCCCACAAACGTTGATTCAACGATTGGCCATCTTCGCCGATAAGTTCTGCATCCGAACATGCATAACCTGCTTGCGGATGCTGTTGCATCAAGTCCACCAGGCGGCGAAGCTTGTCGGGTCGCCATTCGTCGTCCTGGTCCGACAACGCAATGAATTCACCGCGACATCGCTGAATCGTTCGATCGAAGTTCCCCCCCACACCCAGCCGTTCGGTGTTCTGGTGAAAATGGACGGGAAAAGGAGCCGATCGTGCGAACGTCTCAAGTAATGATTGAGTTTCGTCAGTTGATCCGTCATCGCCGACAACAAGCTCAGCCGGTAGCCGATCTTGCCTCAGATAACTGGCCAACTGAGCCGGCAAGTAATGAGCACCGTTAAACGTACAAAGCGCAATCGAAACCGTACCGTCCCCAAGTGGTGCCGATGTCGTCGTGTTGAAATCGAGTTCAAGCGGCATTTCTTTTCCCCATGTTGACGACACTACATTGAGAAGTATCAGGTAATTGAGGCTTTTCTTCTGGTTGGCCTGGGCCTTGTACAACCAAGAGACCTGCATTTTTCATGAGTTGAAGGAAACCGGTCTCAATTCCAATCCAACACCAGAGCACGGCCAGCTTGGCGATGCGAATTGTTGTTGTGATCGGATTTTTCCGCTTGAGATGATGCAGGTAGACGTACCTCCATGCTTTCAGGACCCCTTTCACTCGATCATTCGCAGGTAATCGCTGCCAGCTTAGCCTGGTTAAGTGAAACCCTACGATTCCCCACATGACCACGGTTTGCCGATACGTCAGTTTTTTTCGAGCTCTGTGATCGGCTGTATAAAAGAACGTTGCAGCGGGATCGCCAGCGACTCGTTGCTGTAACAGGACGCCCCACAGCCAGATCACATCGCCCGAAAGTAACGGATATTGCTTCCATTCCGGTGCCGCTTTTGCGACCCAAGTGGTACGATAAAGGCCATAGACCCATACACACGCCATAAAGTGCTTGGTGTAGACACTCAGGGTCGCATCCCGATCACCGTTCGGTGCCGAGGGGACGATTTCCTGTTCGGTCGTTCCGTTTCGGCGAGTGGTTGCGACCTGAGATGATCCTGCCGCAAGGACTGCTTCTGGCACCTGATCGAGCCGATTCGCTAATGCCTCAACATAATTGCTGGACCAGAAGTCATCGTGAGCGGCCCACATGAAGTAGTCGCCCTTCGCTTCGTGCAATACCCAGATGAAATTGGGGACCGCCCCTTGATTGAACGGCTGGCGCGTCAATCGGATGCGTGAATCACGCTTGGCGTACTCTTCCGTGATCGTCTTCGTCACAGTATCGGTTGACGCATTGTCCGAGATGATCAGCTCGAAATTGGAATGGGTCTGTGCCAGCAGACAATCCAGCGCTCGTCGCATGGATTCTCCACCGTTGTAGACCGGCATTCCGATCGAAACGAATTTGTCTGACATCTCGGGAACCTTTACAGAAAGTCACAACTCGTCGAACGTCCGACCTGCGAGTCACTGCGCCCCAGTCGTTCGTATCACTCGCTTTCACGTATCGGCAACACACTTGAGCCACCCACCGGGTGCTACTGTCACTTGCAACTTGTCTTCGATTTCCTGATCAAGCTGGAATCGTGAATTTGTCTTGAGAAACTCTTGAACGGCCGAATACGGGTTGTCGCCGATTTTCCACGGACGATCGGGGAAGGCATCCTCTTTCATGAATTCAACCACCGTATCGAACACGACAAGATAGCTGCCCGACTGAACCAGCGATGAATAGAGCTTCAACTCGTCGCGAACATGATCATGAGTGTGGTTTGAATCAAGAATCACAACGACCGGTGACCGCTGACCAACCAGGTCGCGTACCTGTTCAGCAACGGCTTCATCGATCGATGAACCTTGAATCATTCGGATTCGGCGTGCAAGTGGATGTGCTTCAATGACTGCCCGGTTATGGGAACGGATATCGATATCGACGCCGACCACGATCCCATCGCCACCTATCAATTCGAGCAACGATGCCGAAAGGATCAGCGATCCGCCGTGAGCAATCCCCGTTTCCACAATGGCTTTAGGTTTCACTTTCCAGATGATTTCCTGCAGGGCCACGATGTCCTGGGAATATTGGATAATGGGAACGCCAAGCCAGGTAAAATTGTAGGGATATCGATATTCAAAGGTCTTGTTGAACCAGTCACGGGTCAACTGACGCATTTCCGGATCAGCGCCCATCTCCGCAATGCGTTTTGGATCTTTAGGATTTGTGGACATAACATACCATTCAAATTAAGGATTCTTTATTTCGCTTTCGCTGCGAAGTTGTCAGTCCGTCGTTACTTTATTGAGGCGGATCGCTCTGTTTTTTGTGATGACCATCGTGGTTTCATGCCATCACTTCATCGTGCATCATGTCAACGATTTCTGCCGTTACGCCAACGCTTGCCAAACGCTTAGCAATCTCGTCGTGATAGTTCGGATTAAGTACCATCACCGCCGCTGGTGCGATCTCGGGTAATGATTCAGGAGCCACAATCGGATGGCGACTTCTGGCGAGGTACTTACACTGTTTGCTGGGGTTCACATCGACGATCGCCGCGATCCATTCGCAATGAGGATCGACAAGGTTGGCAAACGTCACCGCCTTGGCACCCGCACCCCATAGCACCAGTGGCCCACGCTCGGATTGACTGCGGACATAATCGATCCAGGTCAGATTTCGTTGTGCTTCGATCTTTGTAAACGTTCGAGCGTTTTGTGGAGTAACACCCGGTTTCATCGTCACATTCGACACGGACTTCGCGGGTCGAGCATGTAGCCACAGGTATTGCCCGCCAAACACGTGCTGTACCGATTGAACAGTAAATCCACATCGTTCGAAGAGTGTCGTTAACGACGCCGAGGTAAACACCGAGCAATGCTCGTAGAAGAAGTCCCAGGTGACTCGGTTTCGCAGGATCCAGTCGACGCAGGGTGTCTCGAAGAAAACGTTGGCTTCAGGGTTTGTCGAAACTGCACTTCCCACAGCGCGAACGATTTCCTGAGGTTGCGGAATATGCTCGATCACGTGGCGACATACGACGATGTCCGCTTTGAGGTTCGCACACGAGGCATCATAAAAGGTTTTGGCAAAGGTCAACCGTCCATCGCAAACAACCTCAGGTCCAAGATAACTGGGATCGAAGCCATAGCCGCGAGCCTGTTGATCCTGATTCAACAGTCGTTTGATAAAATCCCCTTTTCCACAACCGACTTCTACGATCGTTCCGCCACGAACGCCTGATTCGTTCAGCGTCGTTTCGACCAGTCCGTCGACGTAGGCATTGAACGCAGGGGAATGAACCTGCGTATTTTCATAATCCTGATTGTAACTCATCAACGAGCCATCGAAGGCGGCATTGAACACGAAGCCGCACGCGTTGCAAACGTGCATCGCCAGCCGACCTCGTCGGATTTTGCCCGCCTCTTCCGCGCTGCGCATCAGCAGGTTCTGGTGCACCGGGACGTTCTGACGATCGAGAAACAATTCGATCGAAGACGAATTGCACACAGGACATTCTTCCAATTGCTTCGTCATGCGAGCCTCCTCTTATGCCATTCCAGCGTTGCATCTAATCCCGAGGCCAGGGAATGAACGGGTTTCCAACCGAGTTCCAACGTCAGTCGACGTACGTCCGCAACCAGCAGCGGCGGATCGGTCGCTGCCGTCGGGATCGCTCCGAACTCGACCAGATCGCGACGACCAAAATGATCTGCGATCTGTAAGACGATTTGACGAATCGTGACAGGTTCACCCGATGCAATGTTCAGTGGCCCCTGAACTTCGCTGTCGATCAGCGCGACGAGTGCCGACGCCACGTCAGCAATATGCAGAAAATCCCGGATTTGATTCCCGTGCGAACAACGAGCTGGCTCGTTCCGCGAAAGTGATTCGATCACGACGCCCGGAATCCGCGACGGATGCGAATGGGGGCCATACATAAAAAACAGTCGTCCCCATCCCCAGCTCAATCCAACCTGTCGTGCATATCCTTCAAGAGTCGTCAGCAGCGCGGCTTTGCATTGCCCATAAAGTGTCGCTGGCTTCAATGGGGTGAGGTCTTCTCGACACCAACCGTAGTTCCAATCGTACTCGGCACAGCTTCCGGTCATGATGACTCGCTTCCCGCCATGCTGATGAAACGATCGCAGTAACTGCAGACTTGAAACTAACCAGTCAACGTTCTCGGGTGCCGTGGAGTACCGTCTCGGTTCCGTGATCCACGCCAGGTGAAGCAGATGTGTCGGCTGAACAGACTTCATCAGTGACGCCACCGCCAACTGATCCATCAGGTCGACCGTGTGCCACTTGACGTGGTCACCCGTCTGACGCTGTGACGAAATCACATGAACGTCGTAACCGAGTTCCAGAAGTTTCGGCAAACAGTGGCGTCCGACAAACCCGCTACCCCCTGTGACCAGTACTCGCTTCATGGAGACGTGCTCCGCTGAAGGTGTCGGGAATTCTCGCTTTCGAAATCGGGATACGAATTATCACGATCGGAAATCACCTGAGGGGAATCCGGCCATTCGATTCCGAAAGCCGGATCGTTCCAGCGGAATCCTGCCGCGCTCCCTGGGAAATACCGATTCGACATCTGATAAAAGAGTTCCGTCGAATCCACCAGCGTGATAAATCCATGAGCAAAGTCTTCTGGGATGTATAGCATCCGTCGGTTCTCGGAAGACAGCTCGACGCCCATCCATCGAAGATAGGTCGGCGAGTCTTGTCGCAAGTCCACGATCACATCGTAGATGGCACCCATCGTGCAGCGGACAACTTTCGTTTCCCCATCAGGAGAACGTTGAAAGTGCATCCCGCGCAACGTCCCTTTTCGGCGATTGAAGGAGATGTTGCACTGCACGAGATCAGGGTTCAGACCGTGTTCCGCGAATTCGTTTTGACACCAGCTGCGCGCAAAAAAACCACGTTCGTCTTCGAGTCGTTCCGGCTCGATCACGAAGGCTCCGCACAACAATGTCTCGACAATTTTCACGATCTCTCTCAGGCCACCCGAACGTGGGGAATCGGGATAATGAACTTCCCACCTTGCTGGCGGTATTGAGTCTGCTGTTTCAGGATTTCGTCAGCAAAATTCCAGGTCAGCAGCAGACAATAATCAGGTTGATCGGTCACAAGTCGGGACGGATCACAAATCTTCAAACGTGTACCAGGGGTATACAGTCCTTGCTTGACCGTACTTCGGTCCACGACGAAATCAAGCTGTTTCTGGCCGATTCCAAAGTAGTTGAGCAGCGTACTTCCCTTGGCTGATGCGCCATAAACGGCAATTCGCTTCCCCTCGGCTTTGAGCGAATCAAGCAGCGAGATCAAGTCACTTCGCAGCGTCTCGACCCGTTTGCCGAATGTCTCGTACGACTTCGCATCTCGAACCCAAGCCGACTCTTCATTCAGCAGTCGCAGGACCGATGGTTGAACATCAGCCGAATTCGTATGAGCCGCGAAAATTCTGAGCGAACCACCGTGAATCTTCAGTCGTTCCACGTCAATAATCGTCAGTCCGTGCTGTTGAAACAGTCGAGTGAGCGCGGTCAACGAGAAGTAGCACAGATGTTCGTGATAGATCGTGTCGAATTCGACATGATCCAGCAGATCCTTCAGGTAGGGTGCCTCGACAACGACGACGCCATCCGGCTTCAGCATCGCCGCAAACCCGGCGACGACTCCATTGAGATCGGCCACGTGCGCCAGGACGTTATTGGCGTGGATGACGTCGGCCCGCTGACCTGACTTCGCCAGTTTCTCGGCAATCTCACGGCCGAAGAATTCGCTGATCGTCCGCACCCCTCGTTCGGATTCGGCCACGCGTGCAATGTTCTGAGCCGGCTCGATCCCCAGCACGGGAATTCCCGCTTTGTGGTACCACTGAAGCAAATAGCCATCGTTACTGGCGATCTCGACCGCGAGGCTGTTCGGTCCCAGCTTACGGATTTCTCGCAAACGGTCGGCGATGGTCTTGGCATGAGCGACCATCGTGTCCGAGAACGAGGAAAAATAGGCGTATTCCCGAAACAAAATCTCAGGAGGAACCGTTTCGGTGATCTGGGCCAGCGAACAGTCTGGACACCAGGCCAGTTCAAGCGGCCACGTATTTTCCCCGTCGCCAAGCTGGTCCTCGCGCAGCAGCGCATTCGCCAAAGGGGTCTTTCCCAGCGACAGAATCGAATTCAGGCCGACTTGGCCGCATATCCGGCATGCCACGTCGTATTGCTGGGATTGGCCGTCGGCTGAAGATAGTTTGTGTACCATTCGATTGTCCTGCGGAGGCCTTCCTCCAGGGTGAACAGAGGTTGCCAGTTCAAAAGTTCGCGAGCCTTACGGGCACTCAGGTATTGATGAGGGATCTCGTGAGATGCCTCGCCAAGAATCTCGGGTTCCAGCGTCGAATGCATCTCACGCAGGACTTGTCTCACAATGTCCAGCACCGACAGTTGGATCTCGGTCGAAAGATTGAAAGCCGATCCGGCAAGTTCCGGTCGACGTGCCAATTGCTCGGCGAGAAACATGTAGGCCGCAGCACCGTCCTCGACATAGAAATAGTCGCGAACAAACGATCCGTCAGAACGAATGAGCGGTCGCTGGTCACGAAGCACCGACCGGATCGTCCCCGGAATGATCCGATTCCAATTGAGATCGCCACCCCCATAAAAATTTCCGCATCGAGTGATGACAACCGGCAGCTTGTAAGTCACGGCGTAGGTCTGAGCGATCAGGTCACTACATGACTTACTGACGTCGTAAGGATGTCGCCCTTCCAGCGGAGTCTCTTCGGTATAAGGCAGAACCTTGGCTTCGCCATAAGCCTTGTCCGATGAGGCCACAATGATTTGCCCCACTTTTGGCGAACGACGACAGGCTTCCAGCAGTTTCCAGGTCCCGCCAATGTTCGCTTCGAACGTCGAGACGGGATTCCGATTGGCAATCCCCACGATCGTTTGAGCGGCCAGATGCATGACCGTGTTGATCTCAAATTCGCCCAGCGCACGCTCCAGCACCGCCTGATCGCAAAGGTCTCCGCTAACCACGGTCACTTTGTCAATCATTCTGCTCTGGTAAAGCTCCGAATTCGGTGTCCAGTCACGGATCAGGCAAACAACATCGGCCTCGGCTTCCAGTAGTCGCCGGATCAACCAGCCACCCACGAGGCCTGTCGCACCGGTCACGAAGACGCGTCGATCACGCCAAAAACTTTTATCAAAACTGCCGCGACTATTCATGGTTGAGCTTCTTATTCGAGCGGCCCGGGGATCAAACGCTTCACTTCAGGAATCTGTGACACCAACGTTGGTCAGGTTGACTGATTCAATCAACTGGCTCTAAGCCGCCTTGGGCCTGAGCTTGATCGTGGGAACTGAAGTCTCTTCGTCCCAGGTCCGCCAGGGCGATTCGCCACTTTGCCACAGCGATTCGAGGTAGTGCTTGTCGCGTAACGTATCCATGCATTGCCAGAAACCATCGTGCTCGTACGCGGCCAGCTCACCATCAGCCGCCACCCGGTTCAAAGCATCCAGTTCCAGGCTTTCCATGTCGTGAGACAGGTAATCAAAAATCCCTGGCTCGAAGACCAGGAATCCACCATTGATCCAGCCTTCACCTTTAACCGACTTTTCTGTGAAGCAATTGACGATGCCATCTTCAATCGTCAGTCCACCAAATCGAGCGGGGGGACGAACTGCCGTCACGGTCGCAAGTTTGCCTCGCTGACGATGAAAGGCAAGCAGTTTGGTGATGTCGACGTTACTGACACCATCACCATATGTCAGCATAAAAGTTCCGTCACTCAGCCATCGGCGAAGACGCAAGAGTCGGCCACCGGTGAGAGTGTTCAAACCCGTATCGATCAGGTTCACGTTCCAGCGATCGAGTTCTACCTCGGTCCGCTTGATGGAACCTCGGGCGAAATCAATCGACAGGTTGCCTGCCAGATTATATCGATCAAGGAAAAAGTCCTTGATAAAGTCACCCATGTAGCCGAGCGCAAGATAGAAGTCATCGCACTGATGATGTGCGAAATGCTTCATGATGTGCCACAAGATTGGCTTTCCACCAATCTCGACCATCGGTTTTGGACGAGTCGTCGTTTCTTCTTGAAGACGAGTCCCCATACCCCCGGCGAGAATAACCACTCGCATTTTATGCCCCGTTCAAATCCATTTGGGAGCCGCACGGATTCATTCATGAATCCGCCACCTGTCATCTCGATTGTATTATTAACAATTCCCCCGAGACAAAAGGCTGGCGGAATGTATGAACGGCTTTCCAGGGTGTCAAGATCAGGAAAGAGGTAACTGGATTGGCTTATGGCATCGGCCGGAAAATTGATCACGCAACGCCGATCCCCATAAGTCGAACAGGTCGTATATGTCCCATGGGTCCAATTCATCCCGGGAAAAAGATGCCATTTTCCTCACTTCGTTACCTTTGTTAACTTCTGTTCAAATTCTTTTCTTCTGTTTTTGGTTATTCAGGTCGCTCGCAAAATTTGGTGTCAAAGTTCGCGCGAGTTCGCGCGACTTCAACCATTCCCCATGTTTCATAGGGTTTCAGAAGTCATTTTCCGTTTTTCCATCGCAAAAAAGTTCGCGCGAGTTCGATCGACTTTGACAACGTTAGATCAAGTTCGACTCCTTTGGGCGACGTGTCTGCTGACCTCGCACAGCAATCTCGACCGAAAGTCTTGTTTTGAAAACGTTGAGCAACGATGGCGATTTTGCGCAACATTGGCGGAAACAAGGTCTTTTTCGACAATTCCGAACTTGCGCAACTATGGCCACGCGACATTGGCGGCGTTTGAGCAACGATGGAGCCTGCTTGAATCACAAGGGAAGGTGTCCGCTGTAAATGACCAAATCTCGTGTTGTAGGGTGCGGTCGAGTCTTCGAGCCCCACCAGTCCCCTCGTTTTGTTTTCGGGATTTCGAGAGGAAACTCGCCTCGAAATTCCTTTTGAAAACTTTGCGCAACTTTGGAAGTTTTTGCGCAACATTGGCGGAAACAAAGGCCTTTTCGACATTTCCGAACTTGCGCAACTCTGGTTGCGCAACATTGGCCCAACTCGCGCAACTATGGAGCTTGCTTGAATCACGATGGAAGGTGTCCGCTGTAAATGACCGAAAATCGCGTCGTAGGGTGCGGTCGAGTCTTCGAGCCCCACCAATTCCATGGTTGTTTCGAGAGGTCGACGGGAAACTTGCCCCAAGATCTTTTTTGAAAACGTTGCGCAACTATGGAAGTGTTTGCGCAACATTGGTGGAAACAAGGGCTTTTTCGACAATTCCGAACTTGCGCAACTATGGCCACGCGACATTGGCGGCGCTTGAGCAACGATGGAGCCTGCTTGAATCACAAGGGAAGGTGTCCGCTGTAAATGACCAAATCTCGTGTTGTAGGGTGCGGTCGAGTCTTCGAGCCCCACCAGTCCCCTCGTTTTGTTTTCGGGATTTCGAGAGGAAACTCGCCTCGAAATTCCTTTTGAAAACTTTGCGCAACTTTGGAAGTTTTTGCGCAACATTGGCGGAAACAAAGGCCTTTTCGACATTTCCGAACTTGCGCAACTCTGGTTGCGCAACATTGGCCCAACTCGCGCAACTATGGAGCTTGCTTGAATCACGATGGAAGGTGTCCGCTGTAAATGACCGAAAATCGCGTCGTAGGGTGCGGTCGAGTCTTCGAGCCCCACCAATTCCATGGTTGTTTCGGGAGGTCGACGGGAAACTTGCCCCAAGATCTTTTTTGAAAACCTTGAGCGACTATGGAGGCTTTTGCGCAAGATTGGTGGAACAAAGGCGTTTTTCGACATTGAAGGCTCGGAAAAGGTCGCATCAAAATGCCTTTTTGCCCAGAATGGGCGTAACATACCAGCCCAGGGAAAGCTTGTCTTCGAGCGCCGCCCTGGGATACGATCACATGATAACGGGGTGCCCTGAAGGGGTTCGACAACCCACCTCATTTGATCGAAAACGAAAGCATTTTTCGGAAAAACAAATTCCCACGCCTCTTCAGGGCTCTCTCATTCTTCTCACCGGTCATCCCAGGGTGGCGATCGAAGACGAGCTTCCCTTGGGTTGATTTGACTTGCGTTTAACAGGGCAGAAGACCCTTCAAGCCTCAATCGAACGCGACCTCTTCCCCGCAACAGGGTGGAAGCCTCCAATCTTCTCCATCTCTCCTGAATTCAGATCAGTTCATCCGACCAGGCATCGCCCTCCCATTGGGATGCGGTCGAAGCGCGCGCTGGATGATCCGTGGTTAATCTCTTTCCTTTTTATTCCAAAGATTTGAATTTCGTACGACGCCCGCCTCAGGATGACAGCCGCGTCGACCGCACTGGAGCAAACACTTTTGTAACATATTAATCGTTATATTAATGTCGCTTTGCGCAACGTGTCAATACGTATTTCAATTTTATTTGACGTTTTTTGAAATTGCTGATGGAGAAAAAAGGCTCTCTTCTTCGCAGGGTGTTCTGCCGCGTCGTGACCGGTATACTCAGATCACCTTCGGGCGGTCGTATCCGACAACTGACCGGGGGACCAATCCGTCTGTTTTGCAATTTCCCAACACAATTCAAACCTTCACCCAGGCGACACACCGAATGTCATCAAAAATCAAGAACATTTTAGTCAATCACTGCAACCTGTTCTCGGCCGCGCTGATCGGGCTGCTGGTTGTTTCTTCCGCGATCGCGCAGGAAAAGCCTGAAAATCCCGGTTCCGAAGGAAACGGTGACGTGATCATCGGCCCTGAATACAAAATGGATATCGATCTGACTGACCGAGCGAACCCCAAAGGGAAATCGTTCGAATTCTCCATGAAGCTGGCCGACAGCAAGATTTTCAAAGGGGACGATTCAACGCTCGAACCAAAGAAGAAAGTCCGCGAACAACGTAAGATTTTTGTCTACATCCCCGCCGCCTACAAAGACGGAACCAAAGCCCCGATCCTGGTCACCCTGGATGGACCGAGCCAACTCAATCTCGTGCGAAATGCACTTGATAACCTCACTGTCTCAAAAGACCCTCAACGCAAACTGCCGGCGTTCATCGTGATCTCCGTCGAAAACGGAGGGGACGATAGTAAGGGGAGTGAACGAGGTCTCGAATACGACACGATGTCCGACCGCTTCGCACGGTTCATCAACGACGAGGTACTGCCCGCCGTCCTGAACAATCCCCAGATCAAAGCGGCGTACCCTCAGATTGCCTTCACGCAAAATCCCTGGGGCAAAGCGGTCATGGGCTGCAGTTCGGGCGGAGCCGCAGCACTCACCATGGGCTGGTTTCGTCCCGACCTGTTTCGCCGCTTGATCACCTATTCCGGCACGTTCGTCGATCAGCAGGACGACGACGCCCCCGAAGAAGCGAAATATCCACTCGGTGCCTGGGAATATCACTCCAGTATGAAGCTAATCGAAACCAGCGAAAAGAAGCCACTGCGGATTTTCACTCACGTCTCCGAAAACGATAACGGAGCCAAAAGTCCCGAATCGTCCTATCACAACTGGGTCATGGCCAACGAACGAACCGCAGCCGCCCTGAAGGCCAAAGGCTACGACTACCGCTACGTCTTCAGCAAAGCCTCAAGACACTGCGACGGGAATGTGT
Source organism: Schlesneria sp. (assembly GCA_037142165.1). Taxonomy (GTDB): domain Bacteria; phylum Planctomycetota; class Planctomycetia; order Planctomycetales; family Planctomycetaceae; genus Schlesneria. The sequence goes on from JBAXBD010000015.1 coordinate 14,336, forward strand.
TCCAGCACACGCTGGCAGATACACTCGTCTGGATGTGGCGAGGTTATGAGCCGGAATAGACGAGGAGAATTCGTTTTTCCGAGGACGAGCAATCCTAAGTTAGTGGCCGCGTCCATAATGAAACACCGCGAAGAATTGTTCGCCAGGTACAACCAAGACCCCCGAGTCCGCGTGAACCAGTGTCAAAAGTAGCCGCAGAGCGGCGGCCGAGTAAAGCCAGGGGCGCTAGCCCCTGGTTACTGCGAATAAGAGTTTATAATTAGCCCCATCGGGCAACGCCGTGAAGGATTTTTTTTCGAGAAAACAGGGGTTCCGCCTCTTGTTTGCCGTCCTGGAAGGACATCAGCGATTAGCCGGTGGTTGAGCGCCAGCGATACCACCGGATTTCGTTACGAATGATTTCATCATCCCGGAGGGATGACAGAAGCGTTCAATGTCGGCTCGGTTCCTTAATCCAAATACGCCGGGTCGTATTCGATACCTGCCTTTTTCAATAGGTCAACCAGTTCTTCCCGAAAGGTCGTTTTGCGATGATGCGATTCTTGATTAGAAATATACCGCTTCACCGCCGTTCTCGCCGTGGGGCTGACGGTAAAGGCAGCATAGCCTTCTTGCCACGCGAATTTTCGGTCGCGAATCTCGTCGTGAACCCAAATCGAACCCGCTTTTTTCAGTTCACGCATGAAATCTGAAAGACAATGCGTTGCCTTGAGTCCAACAAGAAGGTGGACGTGATCCTGAATGCCGCCGATTCGTTGCGAGACCCCACCGAGTCCATCAACCGTTCCACCGAGGTATTCATGAAGACGCTCCCGCCATTCGTCTGATATCGACTGCATCCTGTCTTTGGTACTGAAAACAACATGATAATGCAGACTGAGATAAGTTGATCCCATCGCGTTTTCATCCTCTCAGAAGAATTTTCGACAAGCGCCGAAAAACTGGTTCGCGCCGTGGTTTATTCTGTCATCCCTTCGGGATGATGCCAATCATTCACGATTAACCGGTGGCGTCGCTTCGCTCAGCCACCGGCTAACTGCTGATGTCCCTCCGGGACGGCAATCAAGAGGCCGTTATCTCACACTCCGACCAATTGAGATCGGGCGATGACTACTCGCTGCTCAAGCCGTCGTTTTCAATTTGTCTGCTCGATGGCGTCCTCTCGAATGAGTCGAAAAAAGTCTTCCACGTGGCTGATGCTGCTAGGCATCGGAGCAAAAAAATCAGAGGATTGCGAGGGCTTCTCTCGCTTTTTGTAACAGGGGTGAATCGGGGTCGCCGGTTCCTTTTAAATAGTAGACGCTGGCGGCGAGCAATTGTGGTCTCACGGCGGGGCTGGCGTGAGTGAGATCTTCGAAGGCTGATGCGGCGAATTTGAAATCGTGGGCGTCGGTTCCCTTCGTGAAGATCAGGTGCCTCGCGGCGTCGAAGAATTTTTCCTGGTTTCCGCCTCCCTGGCTGAATGCCAGTGTTTGAGCGGCAGCCGTGCCACGGCTTTGCTGGAGGCCGTCGAAGATCGATTCGATACTTGCTGGGGCAACGGCCGCTGGTTGGAATTCGTCGATATTCGGTTTGTCGGGAAAACCGCCGCGTGCCCTGGTTCCCTCGCGGAACAATGCGATCCAACTTGCCGCCTGTAACAAGGCGAGGCGACGAGTCGAATCTGATCCGCTCTGCCGAAACGTGTAGTACAACGCATTGGTGGCCGTGGTGGCGTGGAGCGGGACAATCGCCTGCTGACGCATTAACAGTTCGCTTGCGGCGAGCAGAATTGCGTCCCATAACGAACTGGCCGAGACTCCTTTGTTGAGATGTGCCACAACCGAAGCAGCCGCCTCTTTTGGACTCGCTTGCCGTAATGTTTGCAGCAGCGCGGTGGTGACCGTCGGATCGGATTGGCCTGCGAGCCAGTCGGCTCGAATCTGACCAGCCAGTTCCCGGTTGTGATCGTAGGGAACGGCGGTATCGCTCGATCCTCCGTTCAGAAGTCCATAGACGAGCGACCGAAGGACCGGTTCGGCGTGCTCCCAGCCGATCAGTTCCAGCGTCCGCCAGGCGCCGGCGGCGAAAATCGCTTTGTGGCCGATGTTCTGCCAGTCACGAATCGCATACGGCCAGATCAGTTCCATGACCTCGGTCGCTCCCGCTGAACGGCAGAGTCCTGCAATAGCCGCATCCGCCGCTTCCTCGTCCCACCGATCCATGGCATCGACAAATCGTTGCCTGGCTTGCGAGGCGGACGGGACCGACGATTCTCGAACTGCTGCGAGTGACCAGTCCCCTTCTTTCACATCTTGAGCCTGTGACGCTTTGAAATTATCGAGTGCCCAGAAGAACGGGATCAGCCGGTCAGGTTGAGCCGCATCCAGTGAAAGCTGGTGAGCAGCGCCGATGACCATCACCGCATGAAATTTAAAACCAACGGGACGTGGCTTGATGTTGCGAATCCCCGCCAGAAACAGACCACCGACGAGATGCCGATAACCGAGCCCTTTCTTCAATCGTTCGACCGCCCCCTCCAGAATGCGCTCGCGTGGCGTCGATTCGATCCATTTGACGATCTCTTCCATTTCTGGCCGGAATTGAACCAGACCCGGCGTGACCTGCAATTCCTGGGCACGAGCTGGCGTCAACGACAAAAGTGTCTGCCATGCCAGACTGCCCGAAACAACGCGTGTTCCCAGGTCACCAAGAAATACACGGCGATCGACTTGACTCATGTTCGTTTCCCTTCGAGGCTCAAGGATTCAACGTCCATTACGGCATGACATTCTACCAAAACTCACCGCCCCAGTGGCGGTGATTAATGAAACTTTGCATCAGCTCGATCTCCCATTCTCTGATGCGAAGACAAGTTAACGCCCAAAATAAAGTCCCATAAGCCCTCTCCCGCAGGGGGGGGTTGCGTTTCCATATGCTTGTCATGACAAAATGTTTCGCGGCTTTGCCCTGCTGGGAAAGGACTGCGAATTCGGGGTTAACTCGTGCTGGCTGCGACTGTTCCCAGCGAGGCCAGATCACGCACGGCCTGTTCTGTGTATAACGCGTAATACTGCTTGCGGGCTTTGAGCAATTCCTGGTGCGTGCCGACTTCCTGAATCTGACCCTGGGCGATGACGATGATCCGATCGGCTGCTTTGATCGTCGACAGGCGATGAGCGATCACGAAACTCGTGCGGCCTTTGAGCAGACGACTGAGTCCCTGCTGGATCAGTCGTTCGGTTTCGGTATCGATCGAGGATGTCGCTTCGTCCATCACGAGCAGTCTGGGGCGTTTCAGGATGGCCCGTGCGAAGGAAACCAGTTGCTTCTGCCCGAGGCTGAGCTGATTCCCCCCTTCACCGACTTGTGTCTCGTATCCCTTTTCGAGATTCATGATGAAATCGTGTGCACCAGCATCATTGGAGGCGGCTTCGATCTCGGCCTGTGTGGCATCAAGTCGCCCGTAGCGGATGTTATCGGCGATCGTGCCGCTGAACAGATGGGGTTGTTGCAGCACGATTCCCAGGTTCGATTGCAGCCATTGTAAACTGCGATCAGTGTAATCGATGCCGTCAATCAGGATCTGACCTTCAGTCGGTTCATAAAACCGGCAAACCAGATTGACAATTGTTGATTTCCCACCCCCGGTCGCCCCGACGAGTGCAATCGTTTCGCCCGGTTCGACAATCAGCGAAAAATCCTGAATGATCTGGGGGCCGTTACGATAGCGAAAGCCGACGTGGCGAAACTCGATTTTACCGAGTTGGTCAGGATGTCCGTCATCACCCTTCTCGCGAAGGCGGGCGGCGACCGCGTCTGTATCGCGAACGTCGGGAACAGCGTCGATCAGGCCCATCACTCGTTCAGCCGACGCCTGGGCCATCTGCAATTCCGCAAACCAGGCCGAAATATCCTGGGCCGGCTGAAAAAAGAGTTGAGCGTAATACATGAACATCACCATCTGGCCGATGGCCATGCCGCCAACAATCACCTGGTGTCCCCCCACAACGAGTGCCGCCGAAATCGCTACGCTTCCCAGTGTGAGGACCATCGGAAGATAGATCGAGGAAAGAATCGCATTGCGGACCGAGTACTCATACATCTGCATCGTCAGACGATCAAAGTCATTCAGGTTTTCTTGTTCTCGCACGAAGACCTTTGTCGTTTTGACACCCATGATCCCTTCGTTGTAAACACCTGTGATCAGGGAGTTCGTCTTTCTGACCAGCCGCGATGTTCGCAGGATTCGCTTCTTGAAATAGACGCTGACGGCAAACAACAAAGGCAAGACAAGTAGAACGGCGATGGCAATCTTCCAACTGTAATAGATCATCACGACGCTGACGGAGGCCATCAGCATTGTTCCCCAGATCAGGTCCATCACACCCCATGCGAGAATCACCGCCAGTCGCAGGCAATCGGAGGTCAACCGAGCCATCAGCCAGCCTGACGGTCTGGTGTCATAGAAACTGAACGAGAGCTGCTGTAACCGCTCGAACGCATCACGCCTGATGTCATGGCTGACGTGTGTCCGAATTTTGCCGGCACAGGTCACGAAGGCCCAGACCGAGGCACTTAACGAGATCGCCAGTCCGCTGAAGGCCAACGCATAGAACGTCAGGTTGACTTTTCCATGGTTGGTTTCGATATCGGTGATCAGAGTTCCCGTCAGCAAGGGAAAACCCAGGTCGCTGGCCGCCAGGCAGAACGAAACGACGAAGAAGGCGACCACCGTACTGCGATAATGGAGCGTGTACCGGATCAGCGTCTTCCATAGGCGCAAATCGAGCTTTTGCTCTTTGAGGTCATCCTCGTCGATCCAGCCTCCACTCATAGCGCCACCCCCGCCACGACTTCTTCGATTTCATCCTCCAGCATGCTTTGGATGTTCCAGAGTCTTTGATACGGACCTTCGATGGCCATCAGCTCTTCATGGGTTCCCTGCTGAATGAGTCGACCTTGTTCGAGCACGAAAATCCGATCGGCCAACCGAGTCGACGAGAGACGATGTGCAATCAGAATCGTCGTCTGCTTGCCTCGCCGGTCAGCCAGAGTTTGCAGGATGTGGGATTCTGTTTTCGTATCGACGGCACTCAGACTGTCATCCAGGACGAGAATGGCCGGGTTCTTGAGGAGCGCACGGGCAATCGCCAGTCGCTGTCGTTGCCCCCCCGACAGAGTCACCCCTCGTTCACCCACGATCGTTTCATAACCTTCTGCGAAGTCGACGATGTTTCCGTGAATGGCAGCCGCTTGAGCACATTCTTCGACTTCATGGTGCGCGGCTTCACTTCGGCCGATCACGACGTTGTCGCGGACACTTTTGGAATAGAGAAAAGGGTCTTGCAGCACGACGCCGAAGACGCTGCGAACGCTCTTGCGGTTGAGCGTGTTAAGTTCCCGCCCGCCGATGCGAATCGATCCCGTCGTGTAGTCGTACAAACGAACCAACAGATGGACCAGCGTTGATTTGCCTGCACCAGGCCGACCGAGGATCGCGACGGTTTCTCCTGCGGCGATCGTCAATGACAAATCCTGCAAAACCGGATCGCCCGTTTTGTAGCCGAAGGTCAGATTCTTGATTTCAATCGCACCGTCGACTGGTTCAGTGGTAACAGGTTCGTCGCTTTCTTCTTTTTCGTGCAAGATTTCGTTGATACGCCCAATCGACACGGCGGCGCGACTTGAATCGGCGACAATGCGTCCGATCTGTCGGACTGGCCAGATGATGGTCTGCACCATCCACCAGAAGAAGACCCAGGTTCCCAGTGAAAGCTGACCTTGAATCACGAAATAACCACCGGAAATCAGGACTGCTCCCAGTTGCAGCAGCACGACAACATCCGAGAGCGACCAGAAGAGAGCCAGCCCGCGAAACAGGTTCATTTCCAGGTCGCGGAAATCGTCGTTCACCTTGCGGAATTTTTCGATCTCGAAATCTTGCCTGGCGAATGCGCGTGAGACGCGGATACCGGTCAGGTTTTCCTGCAGGCAAGTGCTCAGTCGGCCTTCTGCTTCGTCCACCTTTTCAAACAGTTTGCGAATTCTCCGGTAGTGGAAAAACGTGAATCCAACCAGGACCGGAAACGAGACGAGCGAGATCAGACTCATCCGAGCGTTCTGCCAGAACATGATTGGAACGCCGACCAGCAGCAGCAGCATGACTTTCGCAATTTCCACGACCTGCCCAGCCATGAAGACTCGTACGGTTTCGACATCGGACGAGCAGCGCTGAACGATGTCACCGGTCTTCGTCTGATCGAAGTAGGTGCTCGGCAACTTTTCCATGTGGGCGTAGAGACGATGTCGGAGTTGCTGAACGATCCCCTCGCTCGCCTCGGCTGCCCATTTCCCCCGGTAGTAAGTGAATACTCCGTTCAACGCATTCAGCCCGATCACCACAGCGGCAGCAGGGAGCAACGTGCCGATGAGAGTCGCCTGTTCTCGACTGAGCTGATCCAGGGCGACTTTGAATACATAGGGAACCAGTAATTGAAACAAGGTGCCGACAGCCGTCGAAGCGATCGCGCAGGAATACAGAAATCGATGTCCCCTGGTGAGGTCAAATAACGTGTTGGTCGAATTCCGCACCACTCAGGCCCGATCCATAGGGATAGCAAAACTGATCAGCAGGGGGACAATCAAAATGTGGCCAAGGTTCGCGAACGGCAGCGACGTCCTCATCTCCTGCAGGCCCTTTAGGAGTCGCATATCAATTCCATCAACGCAACTGTTGACCAACGTCTGATGTTGCGACACAGTTTAGTGTCTGCATCCAATTTTGGAATGAGGTCGCGCGGCGAAAGAAGGTGGGACGATGACGTTCATCGTTCATCCACAAGTGTTGGAGCAAAGGGATTCGGGATACCGCAGGGTTGAGTGAGAGGTCACTCTGCTCTTTTCGCAAAGCCTTTCACCGCTTCCAGTGCTCGCTGAACGTGTTCGTTGGAAACAAACTGCGCAGAGAAAATCTGCCGGATGATCCCTTCCTGATCGATGACATAGGTGACTCGTCCTGGAATCAGTCCCATTGTCAGGGGAACGGCAAATGTCTTTCGCATCGAGCCATCCTTGTCGCTGATCAGTGGAAACGACAGTTTATGCTGACCGATAAAATCGCGATGACTTTCTTCAGTATCGCCACTGACTCCAATCACAGCGACTCCTGCGTCGCTGAATTTCTCGTACGAATCGCGAAACGCACAGACTTCCTTCGTGCAAATGGCCGTCCCATCCTTCGGATAAAAGAAGAGGACCAGGCCGCGCTTCCCGACGAAGTCAGAGAGCTGAACTCGCTCACCATCCTGGGTCGTGGCAGTGAAGTCAGGCGCACGATCGCCAATTTTTAAGCTTGATGGTCTTTCGCTCATGGAAGCGTCCGTACTGAGTGCCGACCATAACATTGCTAAGACTAATCCTCCGCGGAAGCTCCATGCGATCGTTCGCCACCAATTGGTTCGTACAAGTCGCTTCTGAACTGCGGGATCGAATCCTCTGGACAACATGATATGAAGCGGTACCTGAACAAAGGCTGTCGAAATCCAAATCACTAACAGTAACCCAGCCCCGATCCACAACTGCCAGTCGGACGCTGCTGCTGGCGGGAATAAAATCAAGAACGCAGCAGTCATCCCTTCCAGTAGCATCAGGGGTGCAACGAGCCACTTGATAAATCCTCGATGGTGTTGTTCGTAAGCAGGAAATTCCGAGTGACCGACGTACGAAAGCAGAGGGTAATGGACAAGCTGCACGAACCAGATCACTCCGACCATTAACAAAGTCACCAGCGCATGGGCCAGAAATACCAACCTAATATACGAATCGTTCATGCAAGGTCTTTCGGGGCGCGTTTCTCGATTTATTAACGAGTCAATTCAGTTTTAGAAGTGTTGTACAGGGTCCGGCGTCGCCGCAGTTGGTTCAGATTTCCATTCTCCCGATTCAATCAATTGTCGCGTCGTTTCGTGTCGGTATGCAAACATGGCATTAAGTTTACGACGAATGAACCAGCCGCCGAACCATAATCCAATCAAACCCAGGGGAAGAGCATACTCAACATCGTCCGTTAACACCGTTCCCCCCTGCCCGTCTTCGAAGAAACGATGACGATGATACCAAAAGGCAAATGGTCCAGATTCCTGACGATCCGCGAAAAGGTGCGGCGGGTCGAATTCGGTATGGTTTGCAATCCATTGCAGTGGCACCGGTCCGAGGCTGCCTCGGAGGATCACACGGCTTCCAGGGAGTAGCGAACCAGAAGATTCAACAACCTTCATGTTCTCCCACGGTGGAATTAACAGTGTCAATGCAACACGACTCTCGTGGAATTCGAAAACAACTTCTGGCGGAGCGTTGATGATCGTTTCTTTCACGAATCTCTGGCGCAGCGCCGTTCCAGAAAGACCGCCATATCGTTGCCGGACAGCATCCAGCAGAATCATGGTAAATGGAACCCACCAGATCAGATCATTCGTCAAAATCGTTACGCCGAACAGCGGTGGAAATGTGCCGTGCACGAGAGTCGACGCGAATCCGATCGGACCAAAAATCTTACCGAGCAACCCGACGAGGACGATCGGCCAATGTGTCCTCGAATCGAATGCGGCGATCAGATAACCAATTCCATAAACGCCAACGATCATTCCAACGCATTGCCAGATTTCGGGATAGTTAAGCCGTTCGGCACCCGTCAGATCAAATAGAAGATTGGGAAAGACAATCGTCAATGTCCCCCAAACCAGGTTGTAGATTCCGGCGGCCAATAGCCAGTAACGCGCCCAGCGAGGTTGTTCGGTGAATCGGGTTGACGCGCTCATTAAAATTTCCATTTCCGTCGGATACCGGAGAATTCAAACATCGTCCAGCGTATATTGAATCGTTGCCGAGGAGGTAACCGTTCTGACTTTCAG
>JBAXBD010000016.1:0-22773 GCA_037142165.1 Schlesneria sp.
TTTCGCACTCAAGCGCGAACTTCGCCAAGGCGTACCCGCCGGGCACATCAAAACCAAGAACTCCACAGATTTGCTGATGGCGTATCAGGGTGGTTTGCTGATTCGGGCTGGAGTCAAACTCGATCACGAATGTTTTTCCACTGAGCAAGCCGAAGCGATGGGTTTGCCGAACTGGTTGCGTGCTGGAGTCAACTCCGATCAACGCCAACGAATCATGGAAGCTTCTCAAGAATTCCGCGATATGTCGTTGCCGGAAATGTGCAAAGAAGTTTGCATCGCCGCCGGGATCACTCCAGACCGTCGCACGCGACAGGGTTGGATTCAAGCTGCCGTTTCCGGCGGTCAAGTCGCGGACATTTTTACCACCAACATCAACAGTTTGCTTTTGCAAAAGCTGATTTCCGAGGTCGATACCACCGCCGGTTGGACCAAAGAATCAGACGCGGCAAACTTCCAGCCGATGGAACGCACGCGATTGACCAAAGGTCCACGACTGACAAAGCACTCCAGAGGAAAGTCTGCCGACAACGCGACCCGCTCAGACGTAATGCAGACGTACAAAATCGCGAGATACAGCCAGCAATTCAAGGTCGATGAAATGGACATTCTCGACGACAAATTCAAAGCACTCCAGGACATCCCAACCGAAATGGCCGAAGCATGTATCGTGTTGCGTCCGGACCTGGTGTACTCAATTCTTCTGGCCAACCCCACGATCAACAAAGAAGGGGGAGTCAGCGGAGCACTGTTCAGCGCGTCACAGCCAGGCAGCCAATCAAACTACGTGGCGTCGGGCGCCGCACTGGCCAGCGGAACACTCCAAACCGGCATGGCCACAATGTTCAACTTTACGGAAAACGGACGCCCGGTTAACACCAACCCAACACACCTGATTATCCCTTCACAATTGTTTGGCACGGCAACGACTCTGCTCCAATCGCCAACAATCGTACTTGCCGGAACCGCCGGAACCGTTACGACAAAAGGCAACGTCAACGAATTGCAAAAAATGCAGGAAGCTTGGGGGCTGATTACTCCAATCTCAGATTCTCGCATTTCCAATGGAGTAACCGACCCAAACACCGGCACAGCCTACGCGGGAACAACCACGCAATGGTGGTTGGTCTCAAACAAGGCCCCAACAATTGAAGTGGCCTATCTCCGAGGAAGCGGAAAAGCACCACAAGTGCGTCAATACATTCTGGATCGTGGAGAATGGGGTATCGGGTGGGACGTCAATATGGACGTCGGAGCCAAGGCATTGTCATGGCAAGGATTCTATTCGGGTAACCAGTAACGCTGGAACGAATTGAATTGACCAACCCACAAAACCCCCAAAACCAAAAGAAAACGAGCGATGTACAAAACCACGATGAAATGCGGAATCAACGGTATTGAATACGAGGCCGGAGTCCTGATCGACGAAAAAGACATTCATCCCGGTTCGCTTCCGTCTGCTTTGGCTTTGGGTCTGATTATCAAAGAACCAGATCCACCAGTAACCGACCCGGCAAACGATCAGCCGACAAAAAAGACCAAGTAAAGCACCACACACCAAAAAACGACCATTTACAACGCCAAAAATAAAGGCAAAACAAAATGACACTCGCCACCGCTACGCTGCTACGACTCGGCAGCCTGCACCACTCCGATTCAACGTCCGTTGCAGTACCGACAGGGACGATTAGTGTTTCCGTTGAGGGAAACGTCATCGTATTCCAGGGGCTTAAAGCCGCCGTCATTAATGACCCGGTTGATTACGACAACCAGGAGATTTACGCGGTTGTCAAAGATACGACAGTTTTCGCCGCCGGACAAACAGTGTATTGGGACCCGGTCAACACGGTCCCTGCCACCACCGGATTTATCCGTATGGGAAAATGCGTCAAAGCCGCCGCCAGCGGTGACGCTACCGTACAGGTCCGTTTGCTCAAAGACGCTCGAGGAGCCAGTCAAGCACAGGTAGTCGCCGGAACGGCGCTCACCAATTCGGTGACACCAACGACAATGGGATCGATAACGATTCCGCCGAACTACTTGCAGGCGGGAGACCGCCTGAAAATTCGTGCCCAGGTGATTGCGCCAGCAACAAATTCGACCGACACGCTCCAACTCAATTTGCAAATGACGCCGGGAACAAGTGGCAGCGCTGTTAACCTCAGCGCCACTGCCGCCGTTGACGTTGCCAACAATGATATCGGCTACTTCGATTTTGAAGTCGTCATTCGAACCAACGGCGCAACCGGAACAATGGTCGGTTGCGGCGTTCAGGCACTCGGTACACCAGGCACAGTGACAGCCAAGCCACAGGCACTCGCATCGTCAACGATCGACACGACGCAAAGTCAAATCGTTGGTGTCCAGGGAACTTGGAGCGTTGCCAATGCTGGTGACTCCGCACGACTTGACGTTCTCAACGTGGAACTGATCCGCGCTTAAAGGTTGTTTTGTCATGATCTTTACCCCATACGGTTGCCACGTCAAACACGTTTCCCATCTCGACGAAAATCGAGGACTGGCAACCGTGATCGGTTACAAAGGTCAGGTCATGCAATACGCGATAAATGTTCTAGGTTGCAAAGGTGGAATCGAAGAAATCCGCCAAAACCACGAAGAATACAAACGCCAAAATTCCCCTTTGCAACTCGACACTGAAACGGGAATGATCGTCAGCAAAACCGGGTGACCATGCTCAACCAATTCGCCATCAACGCAACATCAACCCTTTTGGCCCAGGACGGACAGACGTGTCGATACGTTTTTAAAGACGGAACTACAATTACACCAACGCTGTGGAGAGGACCTGAACGAACGCCACAAATCATTAACGGTGGCGAAATCCTCGAATTAAGAACCATCGATTTTGTAGGAATGCAAAACGATTTTCCCATGTTGCCGACCAGGGGAGAAAAGATCTACGCCGCAGACGGCCAGGCTTACGAGGTCAGACCGTTAGAGGCCAATATGCCCTACAGATTGACAATGGGCCAAATCCGAATTCACACGCAAAAAGTTAACAACTGATGACGCTCACAATCGCCCCCGCCGATGAAGCCTGTACCGCGTTGGTCAATCAGATCAACGCCGGGACAACGTACGCGCTGGCCGTGAACGCCAACTACAGCCGCACCGAAATCGATCGACTCGAAGAAATCGACGGACTCAGAGTCGACGTTGTCGCGATGACCGAGACCCAACCGAACGAGTTGTTAGATTCATCCGACAACTCGCGGCATTCCATCGACATCGTCGTCAGATACAAAATCCAAAACAAAGCCAATGACGTTTCAATGATGGCGCTGTTGGTACGTCAAATTGCGTTGTCGGTGTCCACCTTCAAAACAGCGGACGGACGAGTCCAGGTATGGGAGTGGGAACCCGACGAAAAGGAAAACCCGGACAAAAAGTTACTAAACGATGTCGGTTTATTTTTCTCCTCGATTCATCTTCAGGTCGAGGTTCAACAATGAAAACATCGTTCGAACTCAAAGGTTTTGAGGAGCTCGAAAAAAGGTTGCGACAACTTCCGCGTCGGGTTGCCGGACCAATCTCCGCCAAAGCCACTTTGGCCGGGCTTAAGGTAGGAGCGGACCGGATGGAATCCGCCAGCCCGCCAACCGTAGAGCGGTCAATTGGTTACCGACTGGCACGTAAACGATCAGCGTACGTGATGTCAGGAAAAGTCGGAGTCAACGTCGGCAGACGTAACCGAGAGGGGACCAGGTGGGCCGCCATCCAGGTCACTGGATCACAGCCACGATTTCGCACATCCAAAACGGGAAAACGTGCCGCCACAGGTCGAATCATCGCTAACGCCGCCGCAGCGTCCGCCCTCGACAGCGCAGCGTCTGACATGGTGTCAACAGCCACAAACGTACTAGCCGCCGAACTCGCAAAACTTAATTGAGGATCGATAACTCATGGCAAAAAAGATTTTAGGCAAAGGAACGATCCTTGCCTTTTCCGTCAGTTCAACGTTCACCGCTATTCCGATGATTATTTCCATCGAAAAAACGGGAGAAGGAAATCAATATTACGATTCCACAACGTTGGACGGTGGCCAATACGCCACTCAAGAAAACACCAGTATCAACAAATCGCCGGAAATCTCCGCTGAGTTCTTTTATGACCCCACAAACGCCGTTCACATGGCATTGAAAACGTCATTGAGAACGCCATCAACAACGATTCCATCGGGTTACACCTCTCCCGGTCAATTGATCAGGTTGACGTATACCGACTCTGGGCCTCTGGTGGAAAACTGGAACTGTGTAGGACTGCAAATTGACGAAAAATTTGCCACCAAAGACGGTGTCAAATCGACCGCCAAATTCGCCATTAGCGGCGGCCCAACTTAAGCGGTCGCCATCGTCCAATCTAACGAGGCTCGAGTCTCTTTTTAAACGTCAAAACAAGGAAAGATTAAACGATGAAATCAACCACGGTCATTCAAATCCACGCCGATCTATCTGGTTTTGTTCCGGAAAACTACCGAACACAAATCAGATGGGTGAACGAGTGCGGGCGTCTGCTGCCGGTCTACCCTATCGGCACAGTGTTTGAGGGCGATCATGCGGTGTTTGCCGTCAAAGCAGGTCAGGCCACCCCCTCAGACGTGGAATGCCAGGCCGCCTGCGGTTTAAACAATGAAGAAATCGCGTCCCAGCAACTCGAATACGAGATGACCGCCAAGGGGATCAACAATCCCAAGGACCGAGACCTTTACAAATCGGGCGTGATTCTCGGATATGAACAAGCATCGGAAGGACAAATGGTTGTGATCAAGGGCCCCAATTACGACGCGTACCAAAAATCCAAAGAAGAAGCCCAAAACGTCGGCAACGTTTAACAACAACGACAGCGGGCTTTCGCCATTGACGGATTTACAAATATGACTTCTGTTTCGCTAACGAATTTGTTCATGCTGGTTTCCGGGGTGAAACTACGGCCTCCGTCATTCCACAATCAGGAAGTCATTCAAATGAAAATGTTGATCCTCGGATCGAACGCCATGAATTTATTGGCGAGCGCAATGATTTTGATGACGCCAGAAAATTCAGCCGATTTAATTCAGTTTCTGCTAAGTATGATTGGAGGAACGGTCGGTTGCTCATCGTTTCTTGCCATCTACGGAACCAAAACCGCCCAGGAAATCGCCGCAAAAATGACCGGCTCGGCAAGCCTTGCGGCGTTCGTCGCGCCATTCCTTATGGATCAATGCGTCACTCGTTTTGGCCTTGATCCAAATTTCAAAACGCTGATTTTCATCAGTGGTACGATTGGATTCGGTGGCCCATACCTCATTTTAAAATACGGTCAATCCGTCGCAGATATGATGGCAAATTGGGGACTGACAAAAGCAAAAGACGCCGTTGGCATGAACCAAAAATAAAGCCGATTCCAGTGCATACAAGTCAATCAACGACATAACGCCAACAATCCGGTTCTCAATAAAAGTAGGTGCAACATGGCGGGAATATCGTCTCTGTCTTCTCAACAAATTGCGTTACTTCAAAATAACGATTTGTTGATCCGACAAGCACTGATATCGGCACGATTGACACTCACATTGATGCAGCGAGCGTCCGTCGATTATTCCGCGCTCACTCAACCAATTTATGCGACTCTCGATTCGGGCACTGCGATACCAACCAATACGGGGTTGGCCGGGTCGGTCCCAGTTACGGTTGATCAAATCAACACGATGGTCGGAAATTTCAATTCGTTGTTGTCTGTCTGGAATACACAAGCGGTTCAACAACTTCACGCGGCGTTTGTTGGCGCTGCTAACTTGAACGGTCAATAAAAATGGCTCAATCAGCCAACGTAATATGGGAGGTCCAGACCGGCGGGAGTGATTCCAACGGTGGTGGGTTCGATCCGTCTACGACATTGACCGCTGATTTGACGGCGACAACAGCCAACACATCCGGCCCCGTGGTATCATCGGCCAGTTATACGTTCGTCGCTGGCGACGTGGGAGCATGGTTATTTATTCAGTCCGGAACAAACTGGCTGCCAGGTTGGTACAAGATTGCCAGCGTCTCATCCGGGGCCGCGACTCTTCAGGCCTCAATTGGCGCCGCCGTTCCATACGTCGGAGGAAGTCCGTCACAAATTGCCAATACTGTGTCTGGCTGCGCATCAGTTGCCAGCCCGACATCAGGTGTCTGGACGATCGACTACAGCCAACGATCCACCGCCAACGCTTTGACAAGCCTGACCACGAGTGGCGCAGTTTCCGTAGTTTCCACAACGTCGGCAACAAAAGCCATGATCGGTAATTCAATCCGAATCACGGGGGGAACAAACTTTACGACGGGCGTCTATACGATCACAGCCGCAACCGCCGGAACGTCAATCACTCTTGATCGAACTTGCTCTACTGCTGCCGCTGCATCTGGGACCGCAAACGTCGGAGGAGCGTTCGTCACGTTAGGACAACTTGAGATTGTCGCGGCTGTTGGACAAATGGCATACGTCAAGTCCGGCACATATTCAATCACTTCAGCAATAACGCTTGCGACTTTGTCAACGTATTACTCAGGTTTCACCGTTCAGGGATACCAAACGACAAGGGGAGATAACACGGGAACGCGTCCGATTCTGACCACCAGCACCAACAGCATCGCGTTATATGTCGGTGGTGGCAATCAACATAAAAGAATGTGGAGAAATATCAAGTTCACAAGTACGGCAGCTACGAAAGGTTTTGGTTATGACGCTGCATTAGGTAATAGCGGAAATGTATCGTACGATAATTGTGTTTTTGATGGATTTGCTTCCGCGATTCGAGCCGATGACGTCACAAATTATGCCGGATCAGTCGGACTTGAGTCTTGCGTTGTTACCAACTGTACAACACTAGCGGCGGTAAGAATTTGCGGCGGATCAATTACAAACTGCCAAATATTTAACAATTCTTGTGACGCTGTCTCAACAGGTGATTTTGGTTTTGGTGTTCTCAACATCAGCGACAACATTATTTACAATAACACTGGTAGCGGATTTCGATTATTGGCCACCGGGTCGAACGTCGAGGTCTTCATTTCAAATAACGCATTCTATTCGAATACCATACACGGCATTAATTTCACTGCATGTGATACGTGTGGTGTGATTGAAAACAACATTTTTGAAAACAACACAACCTCTGGCATAAGCTGCGGAATTTCTAGTAATCGTTGTTGCACCATGCGGTACAACTCCTTTTACAACAACGGAACAAACTACGGGACAGGAACTTCGCCAGGTATCGGAGACAATGTTCTCGGTTCTTCAGCTTTCAACAATGCTTCCGGTGGTGACTTTAGTCTTGGAACCGGTGGGGCATCGTTGAAAAACGCTGGTTGGCCACAAACGGTTGGTACAACGTCCACAAATTTCAACCGTTCCATCGGCCCATGCGAAACGGTGTCCGGTGGTGGAACAAGTTATGTCCCAATCGAACGACCGGTCCGCCGAACGACAAAAACAACGGTCATCAAAACCCGAAAAGATGTCCCCTTTCAAATCACATTGATTCAACCGGTCCCAATCGAACGCCCAGCGCGTCGAACCAACCGAACCACAATCATAAAAACCCGAAAAGATGTCCCGGTCCAAGTCACGACGGTAAAACCAATTCCCATCGAACGCCCAAGACGTTTGATTCAAAAGTTTGTCGTCAAAAACACAAAACAAATTGTTCTGGTAATGGCGACCGGACAACCAATCGTCATCATCAATTCGCCAAGACGAATCATGTAAAAAGGCTTATCAAATGCGAGGCGTTTACGATATCAATTTTCAAATTTCCAGCAAAAACGATAACAAATCGTTGTTGGCCTTAACCCCACCGAGCGGAAAAGTCCTTCAGGTCATTTCCGCCACGGTGTCAACGACATCAAACACCACCATGGGTTTTGCCGAGTGTTGTTTCAGTCGAATCACAACGCTTGGTTCTCTCGCGGGAACAACCCTTGCTGACGGAACGGCCATCACACCCGAGGAACAAGCGGACCAGGCCAGCGGGATCACGGCCCTTGGAACAATCACGACGGAGGCCACAACCTACGGACCAGATTTGGCCCGCGAAGGATGGAACACTCTGTCATCGTATCGGTACAACCCAAGCCCGGAGGAACGGCTAACCATATCGGGAACAACACCAACCGTGTTGCGCATGCCAACCGCCCCATCCGCCGGAGCGGTCAATCTTGATGTCAGCGTCAAAGTCCAAATCATCGGGTAAAACATGCATTACGGACCAAACAGTTATTACACGTTGGGGCAGATGCTCAGGGAAGGTTTGCGTATCCCTTGGAAACGGCGTGTACGGCGTGGCCTGGAATGGCTTGGATTCATTCCAACCCCGCCGGCAGGTTCCATCGGACCCCGTTTGGTCAGTTGTCAGGTTACTCAATCGTCCGCGTCATCGGTCCAGACCACCGCTTCAAACGTCGTCAGTTTTCAATCGTTTCCGGTATAAACAATGATTCAAAACTATTTCAAAATCGGTAACGTCTGGATCGGCTCGCCACAAGCGATCATGAGCCGATTGACGGCTATTGATGGCGCGACAGTGTTGACAGTCGGTAACGTGTCATCCATCACACGGACCATTGGAACAAAAGCCGCCGGAGTCTGGTCGTATGCCAACCCGGTCGCGTTAACCGTCTCAACCGTGATTTCCGCGTTATCAACATCAAACGGCTGGTCAAACGATTCAGTCGGCTACAACTTCAGAGACATCGTTCCCGGATCGATGCTGACAAATCCAGGTGAAACGCGCATCGAATACATCGTCAATACCACAGACGGCCTCAACGCCACATGGGTTGTCGAGGCCAACACCAAAAACCCTTTCACAAATTGATTCTTGTGCCACTGCTTGCCCGTGTTCGGTCAAGCAGTGCTCTTCGGAGTAAAAATGTCCGTACAACAAATTATCCTGAACCAAATCGCCAAACGCCGTCGTTTTCCGGTCCCCGAACTGGGAGATGACGTTTTCGTTCGTTCGCTATCACGTGGCGAACTCGAATCCCTGGGAAAGATTGAAAAGGACAAAAAAACAGACTTTATGATCGGTTGCGTATTGGTGGACGAGGCCGGTATCCCGGTCTGTCCGCGAGATGCCGCCAACCCGCTGTCGGACGAAGATTTCGCGGACACCGTCGCACTCGGTACACAGGATTGGGACGTTTACGCCCTTAAAACGCTTTCCGCCGCCGTTAACAAAATCACGAACGTTCCACCAGCGGAGACCGTTGTAAAAAACTGATGAGTGACGGAGACGCCAGGCTTGCAGCCCGGCTCGCCCGTCAAGCCGGTTTGTACCATCCAAAAGACTGGGTCAAAGTTTACGAAAGTCACACACCCTACGAATGGTTAATTCAAGTCGCGCTAAGCAAGGTGGATCCATGGGGAGACGACAGAGACGACGAACGAGCGGCACGAATGACCGCCAATTTCATCCTTAGCCAAATGTCATCCGAAAACGCACCCGACTACCAAACGCTTGTCGACGGCCTGAAAAATTACCTCCCAATCCACCAACCGGATGAGGAAGTTTGAACATGCAAGATCTTACCGCCAATCTGTCACTCGACACATCCGATTTCGTCGGGCCGATTCTTGACGCCGCCGATAAGGTCAAATCCGTTACCGCGTCGATCGTTCAATCCGTACAAACACAAGCATCCGAGTGGATCGGATCAACGAACCAAATCGTTCCTCAAATCGATTCCATCCCCAAAACATACAAAAACGCCGCGGATGAAATCGAAACGTCGAACCAGCAAATTATCACGCTGATTCACCAACAGGAAACCTCGTGGCTTGAACTCACAAAACAAGTCATCCCACAAATCACAAAATTTGGGCTTGTTCTCGCTGAATCCGCCCTCAAGGAAACCAAACATCTGGCGAACGTGACACTGGATTGTATCCCCGCCGTCATCCAGCTTTCCGCCGGATTCCTTCAAGTGGGCGCCGCGAGCGGTTCCACCGCCGGCAGACTCGCTGGATTAACCGCCGCTCTGGGGGGCATCGGCGCCGCCGGGGCCATGGTGCCCGGCTTTTGGTCGAACGCAGGACAAATGGTCTACAACTATGGCGGTATCATCTCCAAAACCGTAGGAATGTTTGTCCCACAATGGAAAATCGCTACGGCCGTCATCGCTGGGGGACTTCTCGCCTACAAAGCCGCCAATTCGGAGGCCGCTGATTCTGTCGTTCAAAGCGCGATAAAAACCTTTACGCACAACGAAAAAATTTCCAAATCTTACACGGATTTGAAAAACGTGGCGTCCAATTTGGGGGATTCTCTTTCTCGCCCATTCGAGGGATTGTTGGCTACTGGGTCATCACTCGCCGAGATGTTCAACCCCATCCCGTCAATTGTGGAGGCCATCGCCCCGGCGGTCTCGAGCACATTCGACATTGCGACCAGCGCTATCGAAACCACAAACACGGGAGTCACTCAATTAACCGATGGTTTTACTGCCCTCGCGCTTTCCGCTGCGGATGGTAACCTTTTCAACGCCGAAAAATATTACAAAGAAGCGGATGCTCTTCGCGAACTCGCCAAAGAAACCGAACGAGTCCTCGCCCTTCAGGCACAACAAAAAATCGCGTATGACAGTTACCGCGATATCCAAGAAAACGCCGTTCTATCAGCCCAACGAGCCGAAGACGTCCAAGCGGTCGGACTTGCCAAAACCACCGCCGAAATCGATTCATTGCGGACTCAATACCAACAGCTTTTCGCTGAAACGACATCCGGCATGAAAGACGGCGATTCATGGAGCAAAGACGAGCTCCAACATATCGCCAACATTACCAACGCCATCGAACGCCAGGCACTGGCCATTAAAGCCGGAAGAGTCCAACCAACCGAAGCCGACGTTAAAGGAACTGACTTCGGCGAAGACACCGAACAAAAAACGATTGAGGGATCAAAAGCCGCCGCCAACTCATACGCCCAAATGACCGAAGAACTCAACAAGCTCAATTTCGGACAAGAACAGGCCGCCAGGATGGCGATTGCCGCGAGCAACGCGACCGACGATGAAGTAAACGCGTTGCTCGCTCTTCACGATCAAATCGAACAGGTCACCAACGCCCAAAAGGCACAAAAGGAGACCGACCGATTAGCCAAATCCACAACCGACCAGGTCAACAGCCTCAAAGACCAGATTGACGAACTCAGCGGAGCGTACACCAAGGCCGAAATCGCCGCCCGGAAAATGCTTCGGGCCGGACACACCGAGGAACAAGCTTCCCAGGTCGCCAGCCTACAAGCCGAACTCGACAAACTCCGAGAAAAAGACCCCGCCAAAAAAGAAAAAAGCACCGAATTGAGCGCCGCTCTTCGAGGTTCAAAAGAGGCCAATTCAATCACGATGAGAGGGGTCGGAGGCGGCAGCGATCCAAAGGTAAAACTCCAACAGGATGCCAACCAGATCCTGAAAACAATCGCCGCCAACACAAAACCGACCGCCAAATCAATAAAGCTCTTGCCAGCCAATATTCGAGCGTAACAGGTCAAACATGCCAGAAGTACCCAAAATTAAAATCCAATTCAACGTCGACACACCCATCGACGTTAAACATGTTGCCCCTCACCATTGCGGACGACTCCAAATCCGGGAACGCCCAATTCGACCAGGCGAGGACCCAAATATCGGACGAGAACAAGAATTCTACTTCCCGGCGGGAACGGTCATCGTCCAACACGATTTCACCTCCATCGGCCACGCGGACGAGGTGCACCCGGACACCGTCGAAGCCAGCCCAATTTTAGACAGAGCAGTCGAGGAAGCCCCAAGACTTCGACAAATCACATCAATCGATGTCACAAAACAACCGACCGACAATTCTACCGACGGCGACACCGTCAGCACCAACGATGCTGCAGCATCGCCAATCGTGACGAGCCCGGCCGAACAACAAATCAACTAAATCCCAGTTGAGTAATTCAACCAAATGGCATTCACAGTCGGTTTTATCAACGAGACAGCACAATCGACCGTCGAAAACGATGGGCGGGTGGTTTCGCGCTACACACAGGTCATGCTGTATCGCGACACAGGAACACGCCCAACCGCCGCAACAATCGCCAGCAACATTGGAATCATACCCGGTAGCCCATTCGCCCAGGATACAAACGCCACTTGTTACGACATGCAGATCGGACCAGCCCCGGAACCAACCAGGCCGCCCGCTCTCGGTTATCACGTCACATTCATGTGGGCAACAAATGCTCCTTTGCCCATCACAAATTCAACCGACCCCACCACACGACGAACAATCTGGTCAGTCCGACCACAAATTCAACAACGATTTGTCACCAAAGATCAAAATTCAAAATTGATTGTCAACACGGCTGGCCAACCTTTTGACGGTGGGATTCCAATTGACGTACGTTTGGGCACAGTCCACGCCACACGAAACGTCACCGCTACGGGATATAACAAAAATACCGTTATGGCCCGATCAGGACGAATTAATTCGGTAACATTTCTCGGAGGCGCACCGGGTACAGTTCAAGTAGATGTCGAAACCCACGAAAAATACGAAGGATCGTATCATTTTTGGGAGGAGGCCTACAGCTTCACCTATGACCCATTGGGGATGCAGCCAAGCATCGCGTCTACGGGATTTTTCCAACGTGACGCGGTTGGATCAAACAATCTGATCAGAATACAGGTCGCTGGCGAGGACACAATGGAACCAGAACCACTCGACACCAACGGTATTTGGGTCCCAATCGCCAACCGTCCGGCAAGCTGTGCGTTCGTTACCCCTACGACGTTCGCGACCGAGGATTTCAACAGTTACGGATTGTAATCGTGTCAGATGAACTGTACGGATTGACGCGCGACGACAAAGCCATTTTCCAACAAATGGTCGGTCAAACTATACGCACACTCCAACCGTTGCCAAAAGTCAAACGCCGACAATACCCATCAGGGCGAGGCGTCACCAATATCACGTTCATCATCGTTTCTGCCGGCGCAACAACCTGTCTGGGAAAAGTCATCAGTTGGGATGCGGGATACGTGTTGAACGACGTACCAGGAGACATCAACCATTTGGCGGGAATTTCTACTCCAATCGGCGTAGTGCAAATTTGTGATGCTAAAGGATGCGTATTTGACGAACCGCCGGACCAGTTATTCGGACGAATCGGCACCGCAACATATCGCTCAGTCAATACCGCTGGAGTGTGTCGATCAGGTTATGGACCATGGCCACCAGTTTGGGAAGCGGACACCCTGTGCTGTAAAAAACCAACATGCGCATTTTTAGGCGGAACATAGAGTGACACAAAAGGGAACCGATCCTTACTGCTGTTGCACTGGTTGCCAGCAAAAGCCTCTAAGCTATGACACTCACACATCATATTTGGAATCACTGGCGTATAGAACGGCGTGTTGTGGGTGCGTGCCATACATGGCGTGTATCACGATCATTGATGAGTCTGGACATTCTGGATTTGCTACATACCGTCTGTACTGTGCCACTACTCCAACAAATCTCGGTCGAGATCAGCCTCTTTATGCGGCGTCAGTTCAAAACGGGACGATTGAGGTCAACGGCGTTCTGATCGATATCACGGTTTATTTTTTTGTCACCAACGGAGTCTGCACGATTGCACTCAGGAGTAGCAGACTTGGAATCACTGAAAACAGTTACGGAGCGTCCAGGATTGTTGATGCAAATGCCAGAAACGGAGGTTTTTGTTTTACGCTTGGAATGGATGGGCTCGGATACACCAAATTCAATGTGAGCGGCGCAGGTCATTCCTACGAAATTCGGCTTGCAGCGGATAAGGCCACGCCAATCAACGGCAGGCCGGTTTGCGTTGACGAATTTGGAAACATTGTTCCAGATGATGACCCAATCAAAAACGCTTGCTGCAATTGTGATTGTATTTGTACGTGCATGTGCGCTACTGTTGCCTCGACCAACTATGGATGGTCTGGAACGGCTTGCCTCTACAATGGCGCTTGGAGGTTTTCAAACGGGGTCACAGTCACGATCGGGCCGCTAGACGGACTCGACGAAGCGTATTTGATTTCATGTTGGTCAATGGATCAGGCAGCGTACGCATCACGATTGGATTCTTACGGCGGGAACAATCTCGAAGATGTTTCCGGTATACCCAACACCTCAATCGCCGTCATAAACAAAGCCGCCAACTTCGGAGGATATGGTTTGCTTTCATCAAACAGTTCTGGCCTTAGTTTGTCGGGAGTCGGATTCACGGTTGGCTGTTGGGTCAACTTCCAAGACCTCACCGGAACCAAAGGCAATCAAACGATCATCGCCAAAACCCTCGGAAACGGTCTGGATGGGTTTTCATGGAAAATTTGGTACGACAATTCGGCGCATCGAATCACATTCAGCGCATCAGATGGAACGGCAATTCACGACGTGCGCGCAGATGTGATCGGATTGCCAACGATCAATCATTACTATTTCATTTCTGCCAAAATCGACACGGTAGCAAAAACGATGTCGATCAGAATTGCTGCTGGAACGGCAAATACGATCCCGTTCACCGGAAAAATTCCTCTCACATACGGACTCTTTTGTGTTGGGGGACAAGACGGAACCAATCCCGAATATTTGTGGGGGTACGTCGACCAAATCGCAATCTATAAAAACAAAAAAGACACCGATTGGGAATCTCTTCTTTACAACAACGGGTCGGGGCGTGCTTGTAATGATGACGATCAATGTTACCTGAAACTAACAAACGCGGGACCGTTTAAGTTTTCAGGATCGACACCTGGGCCAGTTCTGCTCGACAAAATCACAAACCCTTGTCCTAGACCTATTGGAGTGTGGGCATTTACAGAAGCGGCAAACACCACCGTGCCATATGATCACCCTGTAGGAATCAGCGTTCGGTGTTCATCGTGTGCACCGGCATGTATCGTCAATTTGCCGTCATGCTGTTCAACGGGAAGAACTCAATTTCCGATGTCGCTTCAAGTGGCAATCTCAAACACATGCACGGCATGTCCAACCGCTACGACATCGTTGATGTGGGACGGTGTAAACAATTACTGGTATGGCACTGTTGACATCTGCGGTAGACTCACATCGTTAAAAATTGCGTGTCCGTTCACGACGCTTGTAATTAACGACGGTATTTGTATTTCTAACGCGTCTCCGACGTGCCCAACTGCGACATGTGATCCAATTCTAGCAGTATTTACGGTCGGAACGGCTGGCATTGGTTGCTGCCGACCGGCTGATCCAACTGGAACAACCTTAACGATAACAATTTATGAATCCTAATTGCAAATGCGACGGTCCAGGGTGGTGCGATCGGCACAAAATGGACAAAAACGACATTCAATTCAAACTCTGCAAAGGTATTCCCATCGCAGGAAACACTTGCACAAACCTACATTGGAATTGTTGGGAACGTGGAGAATGCGGGGCAACCGCTCCAACTGGGCCAGTGTTGATGCCTGGTCCTTTGTGCGAATCGTCAACGCCATCCGGGCAACAAGCCCCATGTTCAACTTGCAGCGGTTCAGGCGTGGCGTCACGCCCATCTTATCCGAAATACGTGTCAAATTTCGCTATGGCAGCAATGCGATTCGTTAAGGATGGATTCGCGACTACAAGCGAGCCGGAACGGGCGGTGAGAGAATCAATCTGCAATGCGTGCCCGCTTAAAAAGGGGGTTCAGTGTTCCGCGTGCGGGTGTGTGTTGAATCTGAAACAACGCGCGAGGCTGGAACAATGCCCGGCAAGCAAATGGCTTCCCAATCTGCGGGAACCGAGGCCGCTCGTCAATGCTCGAAGAAATCTGATATTCCATCTGCTGCCGGTTGAATTCAATCAGAACTGGAAATGGAACCTACAGCAATTGGCAATGCGGTGGCCATTGTTCAATGGCCGGATGTGCATCGCGATTGCCATTCAAAACGACGGGCGATTGAAGACCGTTTCAGCCGATGACGTGATTGAATACTGTGGAACGCTCGGCATGGAATGGGATGCTGTGGATGCCCGATACAACGATCATAATTTACGTGAAGTGATGACATTCCCTTGGTTGCTTAAACAGGTTGAATCGACCGATCCAAACGAAATCACATTTTCGTGTCACGGAAAGGCGGTTACGCACGATGAGCAGTCAATCACAAAGCGTTGGGCTGAAACTCAATATCATGTGTGTCTCGACGACTGGAACACAATTCAAAACGCACTCGAACGGTATTCGATGGCTGGGTCGATTCGTCGATTCGGTGAGTTCCAGACACCAGGTAATCACCGTTGGCACTACAGCGGCACATTCTACTGGTTTCGTCACGATGACGTTTTCTCAACGAACCGATGGCAAAAAATCGACCAGGAGTTTTTCGGGACGGAGTCATGGCCCGGCCTGATGTTCCCTCCCGAACAAACAGCTTGCTTGTTCGGAGATAACGCCGAAGATCCTTACAAACAGGATTCATGGAAAAAGCTGCAAACAGAACTCGAAACATGGGAAGCGGCGAGGCAGTAATGTTACATGTAAATGACGCGGTAAGATTGAAGCCTATAGGAGACTCGTCAGCTACGGATGAAGGGTTTGTCGAAGGTATCGTATATCGCGTAACTGGCGGCGACACATGGATCGAACCGCACTCACCGGTTCTCATTACGATTGATGGCGTCTTGGTTGATGCTAGTTTGTTTGAAAGGTGCGATGAATGACCCCACTCGATGCGTTTAAATTGGAAATGGCACGAATCGAGAACCCCTCAATGCTATTGTGCGGGGCAAAACCGTGGCCGAACTCCCAAGATCCAGACCATCGGGCACACGTCCCGACCGGAACATGGATGACAACCGACATCGAGTCCGGACGCGGTGTCAATATCGTTTGTGACCTCCAAACGCTTTACAGGCATGATGGAACGGCCTACCTCAATCGATTTGACGGAATTTTCTGTCCGGCTGTTTTGGAGCACATTAACCGTCCGTGGTGCGCGTTGTATTCGATGTCCAGACTTTTGCGGGTTGGAGGATCACTTTACATTCAAACGCACCAGACATTCCCACTTCATGGATATCCGCATGACTATTTTCGATTTTCGCGGGAAGCATTGGAACTGATGGCAATTGACGCAGGTCTTGATGTTATCCAGTCGGGGTACGATGGACCGTGTTCCATTGTTCCATCTGGGGAAACGACCGTATGGAACGTTCTCGCGGAGGCTTTTCTAAACGTCACCATCTGCGCCCGTAAAAACAACCCTCTGCCAATCTGAGGCCGACAAAATGCTGATTGACATAATCGATAATTGGGCGCCTAAGTCGCTCATTAACGCCGCCAAAGCAACATGGCCCGCAAAAGAGTGGTCTGGATGGCACGCTTACGACAACGGGAAACTCGCCACAAAAAGCCGTCACGAGCTTCCACAGTCAATCAGACTCCTACTCGAACGTATGGCACAAATCGAAATACCTGACGCGTTCCCGGATCTCGAACAACTTCACGGCGCTGGATTGCACCAAACCAGCCCCGGCGGGTCACTTGGGTTACACTTGGATAGTGAACGCCACCCCCTCATGCCGTGGCGACGTGTCGCAACAGTTCTGTTGTACCTCGACACAACGGACGGGGGAGAGTTGGAGCTTACCGACCAAACCGGCAACGTCTATCGATCAATCGCATCGGTAGAAAACAGATTGACAATGTTCAGAACAGAAAACCAATGGCACCGAGTTGCGAAAACAAATTCTTTGCGCCGTTCAATCTGTCTTTTTTATTGGACTTTCGACGACACCGCCAAAGGCCTCTCGACAGCCACGTTTAAATCAAATCAGTGCGATGCCATGTCCGCGATGTAGTCCGCGACAAATTCATCATCATCGACCACCGCGTTCCGCTCAACAGTGACCGCCTGACGCGCCGGAGCCAAAACAAAATCAAGCACCGGCAGCGCGGCAAAACAAAGCCCGAGGATAAGAATAATTTCTCTCATGGTCGAAAGTGTCCGACACTTCCGCCCAAAAATCAAGCAAGTGTCCGACACTTACGAGAATACGCGTAGCATGGGCTTCAGCCCGTGCACAATCGGCCAACCCCGCCGAAATCAACGATGCAGGCCTAGGCCAACTCTCTCAAAGCTCAAAAATGGTCGATCCTAAAAAACAACGGATCAACTCGAGCATCGCCAAAACCGCCGATGTGAGCTGCCAACGTCATTCTTAACGATCGTCGACCAAAACGGCCGTCATCGCCAAAACCGCCGATGGCATCAGGTGCAACAAATGACCAACAGCCCAAGAATATCACTTCGCATCCCGCCGGAGATCCAATCGGCCCTCGACAAATATTGCCAGGAACACAACCTGGTTCCATCAACATTCATTCTCCAGGCAATCATCGAAAAGCTAAACCAACCCGACCTCGCCAAAGCCATCCGCCAACCCCACCGCCCAAAATCCGATTAACCTGTTGCAAACTCATTTTCTTTTAGGCTGCTCCCTGACGTACATCGTTCCGTCTTTCCGATGGACAATCTCTTTCCCTGTCGCGTGCTCATATTGCTTCTCCGCGTCGTGCGGACTGATCGCCTTCGAAAATGGTTTCACAATTGGGCGTTCGATGTAATTGACCGGCCTATCCTTGTTGATCCAGGCCAAGAGCGCCAAAAACGCGAGCGACACAAACACAAATCCAAAGCAACCTAATTTCGCTCGATTCCAAGATTGCTGACGTTCCAACCGTTTCTTTTCAGCGAGTTCGGCTTTAAGTTTCAATTTCTCAATTCGAACAGCTTCAGTTTCTTTTGATCGAAAAAACGCAAACCTCATGGCGGCCCCCATGTGAAATAAAAGTCAAACCGAAAACAGGCTCGCCAGTCGCCAAACAAAAGTCAATCACGCTCAACACTATTAATGATTCACACAACCCATCGCGTTTTGATTTAAGGAAAACACAAAATCAATTGTAGCGAACAAGTCACTTGAAAAAGGTGAACGCATCGCCATAATGCAACCCGTCGCAATCGCGACCCCAAGGAACTATAGACCAGGAAGGTCCAACCTTGCGGTGAAGCGCCGTCCGGTCGATACCGAACGCCCTAGATCGCTTCAAAGCCCGAAAGCCGCAAAGATGCTCGCCCGTGTGTTCTCTCGTTCTATGCTTCTTTGGTTTGTCGACTCAAAACCGTTTGTGAACCAATCCCAAGCCATTACATTTGCCCAATCCCTTTCGATGGTCAGGCGATGTCCCGTTCAAGTCACCGAGTGCCAAGCAAAGGTCGAATTTCGTCGAACGGTGAAACAACAGCCGCCGCGATCTCGGAAAGCCTGTCAATCGAAGCTTCAGCATAAATAAGCGTAGTATCCGGTTTCGAGTGACCCAAAAACAATTGACTGGCTTCAATCCCCATGATACCGCGTAGATGAGTCGCTATTGAGTGTCTCAATTGATTCGGCGTCCAATGGGGAATTTTAACGGGTGGTGTCGCGCGTGCAGCCCTCGCGATTGCATACCGTATTGATTTGCCATACGCCGCCGTCGAATAAGCCGTTCGAGGCTTTGAAACAACGATTTTACTTTCCCGTTTTCGTTCGGTCGATCTCCAAAATTCCAAGCTGTCGACCGGCGAAAAGATTGGTTCCAAAGGGTCGGCCCTGAAAAACCCCGACAAAATCCGTTGAGCCGCCGCGGGAATCGTTTTTACCAGGTCTCGACCAAGATACCGCGTTTTGTGTTCAACGGGTCGATAAACCCAAATCTCAGGTGAGGTGTCGATAGCCAGGCCGGTCATCCCACAAACGTCCTGCGGACGCATACCACAAAGAAACTGCACCCTTACCATTGCCGAAACCACAGGAGACAAAAACGGAATCGTCTGTTTGACAACTTCAACCGGTACAGAATCAACGGGGTCGGTTTCGCGGGTATCTGTCCGTCCCTTTGGTATCCCCGAAACCATGTCCAAGGACGTTACCAAACCCGCGTCAATAAACTCCTGCGATGCGCACCACCGAAAACACCGACGTATCCGATGTATCCTCGCGTTGATCGTATTCCGAGCATA
Organism: Schlesneria sp.; assembly: GCA_037142165.1. Taxonomy (GTDB): domain Bacteria; phylum Planctomycetota; class Planctomycetia; order Planctomycetales; family Planctomycetaceae; genus Schlesneria. Next base: position 20,052 of record JBAXBD010000016.1, read on the forward strand.
GCGCCGCCGAACAGGTTTTCCTTCATCATCAAGAATGGAATCTCTCGCCAAAGAAGTCTGAATTTCGATCAGCTTGCGAGGCCCAAAGTCACAAGCTTTGACCCCGTCGCAAAATTGGAAAAGCGTTTCCATAGCCGCCGAAACATTGCGAAACTCTTGTGACGGCACTCCGTCCTTTGAGTAATATCGGGCAGCATGTTCCAAATATAAATCGATGCACTCGAAGACAGTTATTTTGTCCTTTGTCGACGGCGCCACGGGGTTCGAATAAACCTCATTCAGCCACAAAGCAAACTTGCGTTTCGAGTCATTGGAACCCCATTTTCCAAAGTATATTTTTCGGTTTTTCCAAAAAACATAAGCTCGATTGGAACCCTTATCACACTTCAAAACGGAGGGAGGGTTGAGAGCCATTTAGAAAAAGTGTCTCACACGTTGGAAAAGTGTCTCAACATTGTCGCCGCATGTCGCGAGAGAATACCGAGCAAAACCACCTAATTCAACGAGCAAAACAAAAAAGCGGGTGAAGGGAATCGAACCCTCGCCTAAAGCTTGGGAAGCAATGTTTTTTCAATCTCGGTTTTTGCTGATCGTCTTTGTGGTTAATTATTTGCGGCGAAATCTCGGTAGGACAATCGAGGACATTTCAGGACAAAAACCCCCTAGACATTGTCGCAACTGTTAAAAAACTGTCTCATCACTTCTCAGCGGTTTCTGATGTTCCGCTCTTCGGTAAATCCTGTTTTGGTTGTTGTGCCTGGTTGCGCCTCTTGGCGCTCAATGCTTGCGTCGTCCCGCGAAAACAGTAACTCGAAAAATCTGTGAGGAGTTGTACCGCTCGATCGAGTTTGGTTGCTCCATCGACAGTGATTTCGTCAATCTGCTCTTTGCGAAGCTCGTGCAAAAAGCCTTCTGTCGCGTCCAACCAATGCCGAGCGTCATCAACCAAAGACTGAAGTTCAGACACTTTTAAAGTCTGAATCCGAAGTTCTGAGGGATTAACGCGACCTTTTGTTTTCGGGTCTGTCGAGTCTGTTTTCTTCTTTGTCAACGCCGAATCCATTCGAGGTTTCAGTGATGCGATCATTTCTCCGAACTCCAATGTAACGATTGTAACAGTCTCGTAACAGTCTAGTAGCATAACGAACCACGTCAAGAGCAAGGTACGAAAAGCCTTACGAAATCATACGAAGTTGTGTTCACTAGACTTTGTTAAGAAAATTTATTTTTTGCGACAGGTGGGGTTGACGTTCACGTCACGTGAACGCTACAGTCTCGCCCATCATGGGGAACGCGATACCTGATTTGACGATTGATGACGCCGCCAGGTTACTCAAAGTCTCATCAAAGACCGTTACCCGTTGGATAGCCGCCGGAACTCTCGAAGCCGTCAAGATCGGTGGGAGATACCGAACAACGTTGGAATGGATTCAATCGACGATCGTCGAAATTCCGCCCGCAAAAGGTGAGGTTCGAAGAAATGCCCATCGCAACGAAAAAGCCGCTCAACGCCGCCTCGAACAAAAATGGGGCTTCCGAAAAAAAGTGCCTCGTCCCGAATTGTCAGCGCAAAGCTAAACGTCGGGGTTGTTGCGGCGCCTGCATCGCTCATTTTTACCGAGAGGTTAAAGCGAAAACGGTGACGTGGAAAAAGCTGATTGATTCCGGTCTGGTTCTGCCGCCTCGACCGGGAATTACTTCCAAAGCGTCCGCCGCGTTGAAAATGCTTAAAGACGACAAAACGTTAAAAAAATAGGTCCGGTTGAACCGGTTTTTAGGAACGCGTGGAGACGTGTCGGCCAGGGATTGGCCTTTTTAAATCCTCCCTGATCCACTTTGAAAACAGCGTCAATGCCATGAACGATTCAAACGATTTGCCAATGACGATCAGTGCTGCTGCGAACGCTATCGGTGTTTCGACTGATCGGCTTTTTCAGTGGATGGATAATCATGACTGGCTGGTGATTGGTGATCTCAATTCCACCGTCAATTGGGACGAGGTCAACGTCACTGGCCATCTGAGTGCCAAGAACGGTTCCGTATTAGTCACACCCAAGGGACTGCGGTTTCTGCGTGATGCCATCAAGCCGAATCGGTCGCGTGATGAATTGCTTGTCGGGTCCGATGTTCCATTTTGAACTCTGTTGAAAGTCTCCAATCATGCAAACCGCTCAGGCCGATCAACCCGTAAAGCCATTGACGCCGTTCCGATTGATATCGGGTATAGGCGACTACGAAATAGGGACCGCTTGCATCATGTCCGCCGCTGTTGCTCATTGGAGATTGCAGCGCGGGGAAAGTATGGGCAAAGCCACCGATCAAATGGAGTGTTGCTGTCCTGTCATTCGCCGATTTTTGATTCGGACAAATGACAGCCGTATTTGGGATAGTGACGAACAACGTACGGAAATGTTGTCGCCATTTATTCCTCTGATTGTCGACACGAAAAATAATGAGCTTGTCCAAAAAAGGTTGTTTTTACTTGCTGATTTCGCGGTCCGTAAAATATTGCCGATGGCCTTGCGCTTCGCCAAATTGGATAAAAAAGCCAAATCGCTCGAAGCGTTGCCAGAGATCGTTGATGTAAAAACATCCAAGGCTGCTGCTGCTGCTGCTGCTGCTGCTGCTGCTGCTGCTGCTGCTCGCTGGTCTGCTGTTGCTGCTGCTGCTTCTGCTGCTCGCTGTTCTGCTGTTGCTGCTGCTTCTGCTGCTGCTTCTGCTG
>JBAXBD010000017.1:0-22508 GCA_037142165.1 Schlesneria sp.
GCTCGGTTGTCGGCAACCCGGTCGCTGGCAAACCGACTTCGGGCTTTTGATCGCCAGCGGGGATACTCATCAGAGCACGTACGCTGGAGACCACGTTGACTGGCACCAGTGCTGACGCGGGTAATAGTTCAAACTCGTCCACGCGGTCGTCGGCAGCCAACTCGACTTCAATCGGTTCAGTTTGCGATTCCGATTCGGTGACGATGACCGCCTGCTTCGCTGTATCCGATGTTTCAGTTGCGTCGTGTTCGCTTGCCGGACGGTAACCAGTGAGATTTGTCCCGCCACAACCAACAAATGAACCTGCGACGAAGGCGGTCACCAGGATCGATGCGAGTCGTTTTTCGAGGTGTAAACGTGTCATCGGATCGTCCTTGAAGCGGCTAGTCAGCGGAAACCATCAGTACCATGTTTTTGCGGGTGCGAAATATGTGCAGTCCAACTGGTAGACCGGCGTCAGACCGCTCTCATCATAGGTTGGCTCGATGCGTAATGTTCCAGCGACACCGACCAATTGCTTTTCATGGTAATTGACGGTTTTTCCCCCTTTCATGTGGATAAGAATCATATCGGTTGGTTTGGGCTGTCCACCAAAGCAGCAATCGCCAGAGTCTTTACAGAGAACAAACTGCTTCAAATCCCGGGTTTCCCGAAAGGGGAACATATAACCCTTGAGGTAAATTGGCTTCTCTGCGAGCTTTGCGACGTCGGCGTGAACTCCCATTTGACCATTTTGTACCGGAAAACCCTTCTGGGAAATGTCACTATTGAAATTAACCCGCTGAAAACCGGGTGGAATTTCGGTCGCATAGCTGTGTAAGTGCAGACCAGCAAACGCGATGAAGATTGCCAGCATTAACACAAGGCTCGACAAAGCCATCGGCCCGCCGCTCAATTCGCCCTGTGATTTCGAAATCTGATAATACGCGATAAATGCCAACACAATGCCGACTAATGGCACGATCAGCAGCAGGTCTGATAAGCCTGCCAACATCGACAAGCAGACGAACGCCATGCTGACGGGAACCAGTGGCGGCATCGGCCGGTATTGGAATTCATCCGGGCCAAATTCTGGTCGATTGAGGGATTCGGACATCATTTCTTGCACCACTGACATTTCGTTCACCTGAGTCGCGCATGCCCAAAAGATCACATTCAACACGATTCTACCACAAGATATCGCCGCAGCGGCGGAGAATCGAGTCGTCTGGATCTTACGACATAGTGACGGACGCCGTTGGTCAAGTCCAGACTTCGCCGGACAATCCGTTCCTGTTTCAGGACAATCGCCGGTTCGGAATTCGAAGTTAGCGGTGATTCACGTCATAAATCATCGAAATGCTTCGGGTTGCCTTACACTCCCGAAGCAAAGACTGGTGGGGCTCGAAGACTCGACCGCACCCTACTTGAAGCAAATATCACATTAACATTAACCAAACATCAAATCATGAATGATGCTCACGTTACGGGCAAAAAGACTGCACAAAGTATCATTCACAGGGTACTCTTGATAAAGAGGCCCTTGCCATTTGCCAGGAAAGAATTCCATGCACCAATCGACTGAACATCAATCCGATCCAAATCTGCGTGGTTGTGCTGGATTTCGTTCGATGTTACCCAGGCGGCAGGCAATCCAGGCGGGTGTCTGCGGAGGACTGGGGTTATCACTGGGTGACTTGCTTCGATGGGAAGCCCGCGCCGATGATTCCAAAACTCAAGCGTTTTCCGCGACGGCTGGTTCGCGGGAAAAATTGCCAGGCAAGGCCTTGAGTGTCATTCAGTTGCATCTGGGTGGCGGGATGCCGCAGCAAGAGTCGTTCGATCCGAAGCCAGAAGCTCCGGTCGAATATCGAGGCTCATTCGGAGTCAATAAGACGAAGTTGGGCGATGTCTTCAGCGACAATTTTCCGAAGACTGCGGCAATCGCCGACAAAGTCACCGTGATTCGCAGCCTGGTCGGACGAATTCCCGATCACCAGCAGGCGACGTACCACCTCTTCACCGGTTACACACCAACAGCGGTCATTGATTACCCTCAAATGGGTGCGGTTGTTTCGCACGAGATGGGGATTCGTGGCGACTTGCCTCCTTACATCGCGATCCCGAAAAACAACAGTTTTGCTGGTAACACCGGATTTCTGAGCAGCACATTCGGGCCGTTTGATCTGAATGCTGATCCCGGTCAGGCCGGATTTAAAGTGCGGGACTTTTCCGTTCCTGAAGGCGTTTCGTCTGAGCGGTTTGAACGTCGTCGCAGTGCTCGCGACATTGTCGAAAAGCAGATCCGTAAGCTGGAAGCCGATCCATCAACACTCGACACGATGGACGACTTTTACAAGCGTGCCTACACATTGTTGACGTCGTCGCAAGCACAATCCGCGTTTACGCTGAACGGCGAGACGGAAGAGACGATGCAGCTTTACGGTCGGGATGTTGTCGGCCTTCGCGGTCCGGATAACAGGTTCCACCCGAAGGGTCTGGCCGAGCGTCTGATTCTGGCTCGCCGACTGGTTCAGGCCGGGACGCGGTTCGTCACGGTCACCTACGGAGAATGGGATTCGCACGTGGATACCCGGCGTAGCTGTCTGGATCAGATGCCAGCGCTCGATCACGCGATCGCGGGGATGGTGACCGATCTTGAACAGCGTGGGATGCTCGACACAACCTTGTTCTGGGTCACGACGGAATTCGGACGGACTCCTAAGGTCAACGCCACCAGCGGTCGCGATCACTGGGCTCGCTGCTATTCCAACTTGCTTGCTGGAGGTGGATTTGCACGAGGTCTGATTTATGGGGCGAGCGATGCGACGGCGGCCGAACCGTCTCGCGATGCTGTCCCGCTCGAAGATCTGCTCTTTACGATCTATCACCAGCTCGGCATCGACGCGGACAAGGAACTGGTGGCATTTGGCACTCGGCCGATTGAAATCATCAAGGATGGAAAGCTTGTGGCGGGACTGCTTTGATTTTTCGAATGACGGAATGAAGCGAGGGCTTGTGTGCCACTGCATGGCCGTCTTCGGTCAAGCAGTGTTTTTTGACCGAGAGAAGAGAAGACACTGCGTCTCCGAAGACTCCGATGCAGTGGCACAGAATCAACCCGATTTGAGATGACGGAAAGTGGTTTTGTAATGATTACGATTGGCTCACGACATTGCATCGTGCCTTTGCGAGTTGTTTCGTTGATGGTGCTGATGTTGGTGGGCGGCTTCTCCACAGCCGCTCACGCGGGCGCCATGCTTCTACACATAGGATCGACGACTCCTCGGGTTGGTCAACGAGGAACGACGGTCGAAGTCACGATTCGGGGGATCTGCCTGAAGGATCCTCAGGAAGTGATTTTCTATCGACGTGGCATCAAAGCTGTCCGGATCGAAACCCTGCCAAAGCTTCCTCAGCCGATTGGCTTAGTCCATGGTGGTCGGATGGAAGAACAGGTTCGATGTCAGTTCGAAATTGCCGACGACTGTCCGCCGGGTGAATATCCGTTTCGGATCCGTACGGCAACCGAGATATCTTCGCTGGGGACATTCCATGTCTCACCGTTTCCCGTCATTGATGAAAATGAGCAGGGATACAACACAAATGACACTCCACAAACGGCTCTGACTGTGACTCCGAATGTGTCGGTTCGCGGACGGATGGGCCCGAGTGGTCGAGGCGACGTCGATGTCTACCGCGTTCCTGTTGTCGCAGGAGAGCGTTTGTCGGTGGAAGTCGATTCCGTTCGGATCGCCGATACGCATTATGGCGGATCAGAATATGATCTCGCTCTGCGGATTCTGGATGATACGGGTCATGTTCTTGCCATGAACGACGACAATTCACTGCATCTTCAAGATCCGATGGCGGCCGTCAAGATTGTCAAAGATGGTTTCGCGTTCATTGAAGTTCGGCGATCAACGTTCGTTCAAAATGACAAAGATTACTGTGTTCATATCGGCACGAATCGTCGGCCGCTGGTCGCGTTTCCGTTGGGTGGACAGCTTGGAACAAACCAGTTGGTTCAAATGATTGGCGACCCGCTCGGCGAGTTTTCAGAGACGCTGGCGATCCTGGCTGAGAGTGGCAATTTCGAGTATTTTGGTGATGCTCCTTCGTCAGTCATGCTCCGATCCAGTCCGTACGCGAACGTGATTGAGGATTCCGCAGCGTCGACGACGCTCGTTGCGCGACTGCCTATCGCACTGAATGGTCGGATCGACCAGCGTGATGACGTTGATGACTATCAAGTTTCGGTGAAGAAAGGTGATCGCCTTCGCATTCGGGTTTTTGCCGCTTCGCTTGGTTCACCGATCGATGCCATGCTTCGGATTCGACCGCTGCTGGCATCTGGGGATCAAGGTGAACCGGAACTTGAGGCGGACGACTCACCGTTGCCAGAACATGATATTTTTGGAACCTCATTTCGTGGCGGCGGCGGATTGAAAGAGATTCTTGATCCCTCAGTGATCTGGGAGCCCAAGTCGGATGGAGACTACCTGATTCAAATCGGGGATCGAAGTGGCTCGGGTGGCCCAACCGCTGTCTATCGCATTGAAATTGAGCCAACGCACGACGCGGTCCATACCTTACTGGCCAGTACCGCATTCGACTGGGAAGAATGTATCAGGACAAGTGGCCTGGCGATCCCGCAAGGGAATCGCTGGACCGTCAACGTCAGTCTGCCGCAAGGGCAGGGGAGTCGATATCGCGGGGACCTGGAGCTGTTCGCTCACGGTTTGCCGGACGGAGTGACAATAGCCTCTCCAAGAGTTCCGGCTGGTCGAACAATCTGGCCCGTCCAGTTCATCGCCGACCCGTCTTTGAAGCCATGCAGCGCGTTGATCACGCTCGAGGCGAGATCCGTCGATGCCGGGCGACCGATTGAAAGCCGATCACAGCAGAACATCCCGTTCATCAATCATTCGGGAGGTGATGCCTGGCGAACAGTCAGGCTCGATCAATTCGTGCTGGCTGTGACCGACTCGGCTCCATTTTCTGTCGAGATCAAATCACCCGCCGTTGCACTTGTGCGAGGTGGTGAGTTGGCGATTCCCGTACATATTATCCGGCAAAAGGGATTCGATGCGCCGGTTGAATTTCAATGTGACTGGGTCTCGCCGGGAGTTTCCGTACAGCCAACCACCACGATTCGCGCGGGCGAAAGTGAAGGATTATTGCGTATCACCGGCGAAGCGAACGCTCCCCTGGGACGCTGCCCGTTGGTCGTTACCGCCAGTACGACTCGCGACGACCTTGATCCCTATCTCGGAACAGGTCGCATTCGAGTTTCGTCCGAGATTGTCGACCTGATGATTGCCGAACCTTATGTCGAACTCGCGAGCCAGCCGGAAAGTGTCAGACGAGGCGAGAAAAAGCAATATGTCTGGTCAGTCCAGCAAAAGAGTCCCTTTGAGGGGACTGCCAGCGTGAAGTTGCTTGGACTGCCGAAGGGAGTCACCGTCGTGGAGCCATTTCCAGTTCTCACAAAGACGTCGAGGGAAATTGCCTTCGACATCAAGGCGACTGACGAAGCCCTTTTAGGAAGCGTCCGTGGAATGTCCTGTGAAGTGATCGTTCAGGCAGGCGGGCAAGAGATTCGCCAAAGAACCGGCAGCGGAACGTTACGGATTGATCCAGGACTAAAGTGATGAACTGGTAATGAGGTCGCTCGCGTGATTTCAGAATTGGTGATTGTTGTGAATAGAGACTCGAAGATAAGTAAGCCAGGGCTAAAACGTATCATGTCAATCAATCGTCTCAGGATCGTTACGCTCGCGCTTTTCGTGTCGTTATTTTTTCCTTTCACTGTCCGTTCGTCGGAACCGAGTTTTCGTCGGGACGTTATGCCTGTTTTCTTTCGCGCGGGGTGCAATGCGGGAACATGTCATGGGTCAGCGCGAGGTAAAGATGGGTTCATGCTTTCTCTGTTTGGGTACGACGCGAAAGGTGACTATGAACGTGTTGTGAACGAAATGATCGGTCGCCGTGTCAATGTTGCGGTTCCTGAACAGAGTCTGTTGCTGCTGAAGGCGACTGGAGCAGTGCCGCATACCGGAGGCAAACTTTTCAGCAAGGAGAGCGATTATTACCAGACCGTGTTGCAGTGGATTGAAGCGGGTGCCCCCGATGACATCGGCCAGGTTCCGAGTACCGTGGAGGTCGTTCTTTCCAGGAAAGGTCTGGTGTTTGAGAAAGCAGAATCGAGCGAGGCGTTGACGGTGACAGCCGTTGCCAGCGATGGATCGACGCGAGACGTGACAAGGCTCGCTCGTTTTTTCTCAAACAACGACAGCGTTGCCAAAATCGATGCCGATGGTCTAGTGACTGCTGTTGGGCCGGGTGACACAAACGTTTTCGCGAGATTCAGTCGTTTCACGGTAGGAGCGGAAGTCATCGTGCTTCCGCCGGACGCGAAGTTTCAGTGGCCTGATCTTGTTGCGGTCAATTTCATTGATGAACTGGTCTTTGATCGACTGAAGAAGTTACGAGTTGTCCCCTCAGACCTGTGTGATGACGAGACGTTCCTGCGACGAGTCACGCTCGATCTTGTTGCACGACCGCCGACGCTGGCTGAGTATCGTGAATTCATGGCGGATACTCGGTCTGACAAACGAGCGATCAAGATTGATCAGCTTCTCGAAAGCGAAGCGTTCGCAGATTTCTGGACAGCACTGTGGGCCGAACAGCTACGGGTCATTGGCGGCAACTACGCACCGGTCGCAACGGACGTTAAAGCGGCTGACGCCTTCTACCAGTGGATTCGGACGCAAATGCGGTCTCGCCGACCACTTAACGAGTTCATCGCGGAGATGGTCGATGCATCAGGGAGCAATTTATCGAACGGGCCAGTGAATCTTTACACGATGCTGGTGCATAAGCCGCAGTTCGAACCGAAAGCGTTTGCCGCCGATTTTTCACAGGCCTTTCTTGGCGTTCAGATCCAATGTGCCGAGTGTCATAATCATCCCTTCGATCGGTGGACTCAAGATGATTACTATGGGTTCGTGAGCTTCTTCACCGGGATGAAACGAAAGCCGGGAATCGAACCGCGAGAACGACGCATCTTCTGTGATACGTCCGCTCCTCCTGCAAAACATCTGGTCGATGGTCGGCCCATGCCCGCCAAGACGCTGGGAAGTGTTGAACCCGTTCCGGCAGGCGGTGATCCGCGGAAAGCATTGGCGCAGTGGCTCACAGCACCAGAAAACGAGATGTTCAGCCGCAATCTTGCGAACCGTATCTGGGCTCAGTTACTGGGGCGCGGAATCATTGAACCGGTCGACGACGTGCGTGCGAGCAATCCTCCGGTGAATGGCCCGCTGCTGGATGCCTTGTCCATGCGACTGGTCAATGTGAAGTTCGATCTTCGAAGTCTTGTTCGCGACATCTGTCATTCGCGAGTTTATCAATTGAGCGCCAGGCCGAATGAATCAAACGTTCGCGACACGCGTCAGTTCTCGCACGCCCATTTGCGTCGCTTACGTGCGGATGTACTACTGGATTCCATTGTGGTCGTAACGGGTGTGCCTCGTCGGTTTAGTGGGTTTCCGGACGGGACGCGAGCCATCGAGTACTATCCCCGTGAATCGGGCGACACGGAAGGGCCACATTTTGGTGACTCGTTTTTCGCGACGTTCGGTCGTTCAAGTCGGGCAACTGTGTGTGCCTGTGAAACCAAGCGAGAGCCGACCCTTTCGCAGACGCTCCACATGGCGGTTGGAGACTCCGTTCGAGATCGACTGAGTGCAAATGGTGAGGTAAAGCGACTGCTTGAATCGAAGACAGGTCCGGACGAGGTCATCGAAGAACTCTTTGTGAGAGCACTCGGACGGCAACCAATAAGCGATGAATCGGCAGCCATGCGAGTGCTGATTGGGGATTCTGTGAAAGACCCGGCCGTATACGAGGACATTCTCTGGAGTCTGCTCAATTCGACTGAGTTCGCGTTCAACCACTGACGTTATTCATCATGAAATCTGCGATGTTATTACTTGCTCAATGTCAATCGGCAGTTTTTTCGAAGCCTGCGTTGCTCGCGGTGCGCAGCTGGTTTTTAAGTCCGTCATCGAAGTTAAGCGAGCATTCTAGCAGAAGTTTGCATGAGCGATGTCACGGAGAAATGCTGTCTCGCTACATGCGAAGTGCGTTTAACCGGAACCTTGTTGCATCAACGATCATCTGGGCGTTTTGTTTGGATGTTCACGCCGAAGAAGCGACTTCGATCTCTTACGACGATCATGTTGCAGTGATTTTCAAGAAACACTGTTTGCAGTGTCATGGCGATTCGAAACAGGAAGCTGGGTTGAATCTTGCCAGTTATTTATCGATTCGAAAGGGTGGAAGTGGCGGAGAAGTTGTCGTGGCGGGGCGTTCAAGTTCCAGTCGACTTTTTAAGGCGATTACGGAAGAAGATCCCGAAGCTCGAATGCCTCCCAAAAACGATCCGTTGCCGAAAGAGCAGATCGCACTGATCAAGTCCTGGATCGACACCGGACTTCGGCAAAGTTCCGGCAGCAGCCCGGTGGCGACGCGAAAGCTGGGGTTCATACCGACTACGGTCGCTAAAAGTAGCGGTCCGCCTCCGATGCCGGAGAATTTACCAGTGATCGAATCAGCCAAATTGATTCGACCGTTCCCGGTGTTTGCACTTGCTGCCAGTCCGCGTGCACCGCTGATTGCTGTCTCATCGTATGAGCGAATCGACTTTGTGGACCCGTCAACTCGGAAGCTGATTGGTTCGGTTCCGTTTCCCGAAGGTGAACCACATCTCTTACGTTTCAATCAATCGGGGTCAGTACTGTTAGCGGCAGGAGGGCGACCGGTTCAAAACGGATTGGCTGTTCTCTACGACGTCAAAAGCGGTAGGCGGCTTGCTGAGATTGGGGACGAGACCGATGTTGTCCTCGCTGCTGATATTTCTGCGGATGAACAACAGATTGCCATTGGTGGTTCGTCGCGGGTGGTTAAAGTTTATTCGACGGAAAATGGTTCACTGGTTCGCTCGCTCGTACAACATACAGAATGGATCACGGCGATTGCATACAGTCCCGATGGTAAACTGCTGGCAACCGGAGACCGTGTTGGCAACATTCATCTTTGGGACGCCGCCAGCGGAGGAGTTGTGTTGCCTCTTTCGGAACACAAGGCTTCGATGACATCACTTTCCTGGCGTTCCGACAGTCAGGTACTTGCAAGCAGCGGTGAAGATGGGTTGATTGTCTGGTGGGAAGTTGCCAAAGGCTGGCCTGCGTTTTCAAAAGCCGACGCCCATCCGCCTGGACGCCCCGCAGGGGTTTTCGGGAAGATTGCAAACGGAGTGCTTGACGCTTCGTTCGGTCCTGGCGGCGAACTTGTTACTTGCGGTCGAGATCGGACGATACGGTTATGGGCGAGTGATGGAAATCTGCTGAAGGCCATCGGTCCGGATTCGAGTCAGGTTGGTGATTCTCAGACTTCCGGAGTTCGAATTCTGCCGTTACAGGCGGTGCTGACCTTCGATGGTCAATTTGTTGTTTCCGGTGACTCCGCTGGACAGCTCAACTCATGGCCTTTTGAAGCGGTTCAAAAGTAGAGACTGTCCAGTCCGATCGTCTGCGTTAAAGTGGCGATTCGGGCATATCTGCCAGCCATGTATTTCGAATGGGGATCAAGTGCTGCAGAACTTCAACAAGGACTTCCGGTGGAGATTTCATTGCATCAACGCACTTGATCAATTCCTTGGGATAACAATTGATAACCGGTTCTGATTCAGCCCGGTAAACATTGAAGCGTGTGCGAATGATATCTTCATTGGCATCATCAGCACGGTTGTCGCGGATTGCTCGGCGCTTGATACGATCGATCATTTGAGCTTCATCCAGGCAGATCAAATGGATAATCGCCAGGACGTTGATCGTATTTTTCAGCATTTCGACCTGGTTTGGATTTCGCGGGATTCCGTCCAGGATCAGAAACTCGTCCGGCGGTTTGTAACGAGATACAGCAATATGCCCGTGAAGTGCCTTGGTCCAGATTCGTACCGTCAGCTCGTCCGGGACCAGTTGGCCACGCGAACTGAACTGATAAATTTCTCGACCATCTGAGGAATTGATGTTGAGTGATCGAAAGACGTCGCCGCAGGACAGGTGATAAAATCCCGGGATCTGCCCAAGAATAGTCCCCTGCGTACCCTTCCCGACACCAGGAGCGCCGAAAAGCAGCACCGTCGGAAACCGTCCATCAAACATGTCACTTCCTTATCGTTTGGTAAATCGAATCTGCCAATATCTTAATCCGGCGGCACGTCACGACTCAATGGATGCGGATCATTCATCAGAACAAGGCAAGTGCAAACCGGATTCTGTTCAAGCGGATCGGTGTCTCAAAAACATTGAGCCCGAATCGTCTGAAATCTCTCGAAGTTGTTGACCTATTCAGAGATTGCTTCATAATGATTGGAATTCGCCAATTTCTTGAAGTTTCAAGGCTTGGTCATACATCCAGCGTGAAGATTGCATCTCACGCAAAGGAATTCGATTGTGGCACGATGCTGGTTGATATTCTTTGGCACCATTGTTCTGTTGCGTCCGCTGGTTGCCGATGCTCAACATTGCTTCAGCCATTATGGTTATCTGAGAAGCCCGCAACCGTTGTTAATCAATCCGATGCTGGGGTATAGCGGTTACGTTGGGCCGGGGTACGTGCAGTATCAACCTCTTAACCCCACTCCATATGTTCCATCTCAGAGAACGCAGATTGTTTCAATTGGCATTCCGGATACTCCCACGACGGTCCCCTTCGATCCATCGAAAGTACCGGTGGTTCCTTCCGGTGCAGCAGCTCGGTTGAAAAGCCTCGAACATCAAACGCGAGGGGATCAGAAGCTGAGGGAACAGAAGTGGGCAGATGCCTGGGCTGCCTATCGCAGCTCGGTTGATGCCGCTCCTGATCGGGCCGACGCCCATCTGAGGTTGGGAATGTGTCTGGTGGCGATGTTGAGGTATGAACCGGCAATTCGTGAGTTTAAGCGGGCGTTACATATCGATCCGACGATTCCAAAGATTGGCAAATTTTCTTCAACATTGTTTGGGCCTGACAGCCAGATCGTTCGATCATCGATTGTCAGTAAGCTGACCGAATGGGTCGAGGAAGATTATCGAGATCCTGATCGGTTGTTTCTGCTTGGAGTCATCTTGCATTTTGAGGCAGATCCGCGAGGTCAGGAAGTTCTTGAAGCGGCCATGCGAATGAAGAGAAAGGGTGATGCCAGTCATATTGCATCGTTCTTGAATTCGCCCGCAGGGATTGCCAAAGGGCCGCAACCTGCCCTGATTCCCGAAATGCCGAAATTGAATGCCGAACCGATGCCGATGCCATTTGGACCCCCCGTCGTTAATGTGCCGAAACGAATTGGTCCGATTCCAGGTGCTCCAGTGCCGATGCCGGATCTGTAAATTTATAAATTCGTTTGGTGAGAATTCTGTGAAAAAGAGTAGGAAACTGGTTTTCCCTTTCCGATTCGATTACCGTAAAGAAGAATTGATCGACAAGATTTGATACGGACAGGTTCGAAAATGATTTGAGGCGTTCGCCCTTTGTTCGAAGTCCGCATTCAATGAGATCACATTTCAGCGCATCGCAATTCGGCGATGCGCGAGTCATTCGACGAGTTAGGGTTGGTACGATGAATGGTGAAGAGACGGTGCCTGTGATCGAGCAAGCACATGCAGAACAGACGGCCAGTCACGCTGTACATGGCGAGGCAGCTTCGCACGAAACGGTGGTTGCATCCCCGGTTGCCGAGGTTACTTCTGCGGCAGTGGAAACCAGCGTAAATGCTGCTGCCGCCGTCGTCGAACCGATTGCACACGCGGCACACGTCGCCACGGCGGTAACCGTTGAACCCGCAGCTAAGTCTACAGAATCGGTTGCTGTGGTCAGCGAAGAACCTCGCAAGCGCCCAGTGCTCAACCCCAACATTGACGAACACCAGACGCGCGCTGTCGGAAGTATTGGGGCTGAAGTGGAATCCGAAGCCGTTGCGGTCGCCGCTGCTGCTGCCGCACAAACCGAGGCCGCGATCACATCCAGGGGACCCGTTGGCCAGATCGAGCTTCCTCCGAAACAGGTGTCTCTGGATGACGGACTTGAACAAGAAATCGATGCCGCGATGTCCGGTCAGATGACCGCGCCAACGGCACCTCCTGTCGGTGCCGCGACACCAAATCCGTCATCAACTGCCGAGGAGCTTCCAGCATCGGAAGACCAATTAGAGGCTGGCACCAAGCTGAAGGCGAAAGTACAAAGCGTCACCGCCGACGATGTCTTCTGCGAAGTCGGCTACCGCTCGCCAGGGGTCCTTCCTGCACGACAATTTCCGCAAGGAAAACAGCCTCGCGTCGGCGAAGAGTTTCTGGTGATCGTTGAAAAGTATGATCCTGAAAACAGCGTGATTCTTGTCAATCTCCCCAAGGCAACTCGAAAAGCACGCGGTAACTGGGAAGAACTGACCGTCGGCCAGGTTACGGAATGTATCGTTAACAAGACGAACAAAGGTGGACTTGAAGTCACCGTCGGCGGCTTGCGAGCGTTTCTGCCTGCCAGTCAGGTCGATCTCGGTTTCGTGTCCTCCATGGATGCACTGGTCGGTCAAAAGCTCGTTGTCCAAATTACCGAATTGAATCCCGCCAAGCGGAACCTTGTCGTTAGCCGCCGATCGGTCATGATCGCCGAGCGGAAAGAACTCGCTGGTGCGTTCTGGGAAAAAGTCGAAGTCGGTCAGCAGTTTTCCGGGACAGTAAAGACGATCAAGGACTATGGCGTGTTCGTCGATTTGGGGGGAGCTGACGGCTTCCTTCACATTGGGGAAATGAGTTGGACACGAGTCAAGCATCCCTCTGAAGTCTTGAATGAGGGTCAGCAGTGCGATGTTGTCGTACTGTCGCTTGACCGCGAAAAACAGAAAATCGGCTTGGGAATGCGGCAGTTGTCCCACAATCCCTGGGGTAGTGTCGAATCCACCTACGCTGTCGGAAAAGAAGTCAAAGGTAAAGTCACGAGAACAACCGACTTCGGTGCGTTCGTCGAACTGGAGCCAGGTGTGGAAGGTCTGATCCACATCAGTGAGATGGATCATCAGCGAATTCGCAAAGTCACCGACGTCGTTAATGTCGGTCAGGAAGTACAGGCTCAGGTCCTTGAAGTGGCTCGTGACCGCCAACGGATCAGCTTGTCCTTGAAGGCTCTGAAGCAAAAGCCTGAAAAGCCGAAAGACGAAGATCTTGCACCCGGAAAGGGTGAGGTCTACGAGCGGAAACGTAAAGAACCGCTTCGCGGAGGAAAGACCATGGGCAGTGGTGGAGGCCTTTTTGGCAACCCCGGTGATTTCAACCGCTAGTTGAAGCAGGCTGCGATTGGTGCATGGCTGCTTTTGGCTTTTCGTTTCAGGAAAGAGACTGACGGGACCTTCGTGCGTCTTGTTGCGATCGTCTCCGGTGCGATAATTGAAAGCCTTCGGCCGCTTGTTCACTCCGTGGAACCTCATTGATGCAAATTCGGATTCGTTTCGCTTTGATTTGCCTTTGTCTTGTTGGATCCGGATGTGATTCGACGACATCCTCGGACCGTGGTTCCCCGGTTCCCTCCTCCCGCGAGGCAGCGAAACCAGACACGGTCAACGAGCCTCAGCGGAAGGGAGTCACGAACGTCCGATCTGGCCATGATTGGCCGGTTTTTCTTGGTCCTCATGGAACTGGTGTTTCCGACGAGACGGGATTGATGGACGAATGGCCTGCAACCGGCCCACAAGTGATTTGGGAAAAGCGGATCGGCAAGGGCTATAGTTCCCCCTCGATTATTGACGGTCGAGTCGTTGTTCATCATCGTCAACGTGACCTCGACATCGTCGAATGTCTGAACTTCGAAGGGGGCGCGCCGATCTGGAAATACGAATACGAAACCGATTTTGCTGATCCTTATGGCTACAACAACGGGCCGCGATGTTCGCCCCTTCTCACCAAAAACAGGTGCTATACTTTTGGTGCTCAGGGACGTCTGGTTTGCCTCGATCTGGACACTGGGAAGCCTGTCTGGGAATGCGATACGCCAAAAAAATGGAAGGTTCCCAATCATTTTTTTGGAGCCGGTTGTACTCCGATTCTTGAAGGGAACTTGTTGATCGTTCTTGTTGGGGGGCAACCCAATTCTGGTGTCGTTGCCTTCAACGCTGAGACCGGCGAAACGGTTTGGGAGAGTGTTGGAGAAAAGACCTGGGATGGTGCCGAGACCGATTTGAATGGAAAGCCGTACACATGGACCGGCGAAGAGATGGTTGTGAGTTACTCGTCTCCAATCGTTGCCACGATTAATGGTTCAAAACATCTACTTTGCCTGGTCCGACAGGGACTGGTCTCGCTCGATCCTGAAAACGGAAATGTCCGTTTCAAATACTGGTTTCGATCTCGCATTAATGATTCGGTAAACGCCGCCCGTCCCGTCGTGGTGGACGATATGGTCTTCTTGTCCGCCGCATATGAAACTGGCGCGGCACTCCTTCGTATTCATCCCGATAACCAGAATTTCGATGTTGTCTGGCGAAATAAACGAGGCATGTCGACGCATTGGTCGACCCCCATTTATCAAAATGGGTGTCTCTATGGCTTCAGCGGACGACACGAAGGCGAAGCAACGCTTCAATGTGTCGATCTCAAGACGGGAACTCTCGAATGGGAAACGAACGGCTATAGCGGGCCGGTGACCGACCTTCGATCGGGAGCGAATGGTGAAATAGTCGATGCCGCAGGTAAACCGGCGACTTTCTTCGGTCGTGGCTCAAAAATAGCTGTTGATGACAAGTTTGTGATGCTGGGCGAACGAGGGATACTTGTGCTGGCAAAACTCAGTCGTGAAAAGTACGAAGAGCTTGGTCGGGCAATCTATCCTCAAATTCATTATCCCGCCTGGGCAGCACCCGTCATTTCCCATGGACGGCTATTCTTGCGAAGCGAAGATCACCTGCTTTGCCTGGACATTGCAAAGCCGCACGAATAACGCGAGATCAGAAGTGATTACGAATTGCTGCGGTGTTTGACCAGCCGTCCGTGAATCACGAGTGCCAGCAACAGCACAATTCCCAACAGGAACGGCCGAAGCAGATCAAACTGAGTGACCCAACTCGCCTTCAGCCATACTTCTTTTAAACCGGGTGACAACGGCGATTGCTTGATCAATCGCTCCACGTTCGTCAGGTTCAAGCCGACTTTCAGCACAGTAAAGCTGAGAACACCCACGAGAGTTCGACCGATACTTCCCTCGCCGCCGAACAGGCTTGTGCCACCCAGAACAACGCACGCCACGGCATCAAGTAGCAAGTCGGCATTCTGATCAAGGCTGACACTATTCATGCGGCCTGAATTAACCATGCCTCCACACGCAGCGGTTCCAGCACAGATTGCCAGGCACGCGATTACAATCCGCTCGGTCCTGACTCCCGCCAGTCGAGCAGCCTGGCGATTCCCTCCAGTCATATAAACATACCGGCCAAACCGGGTATGTTGCAGCACGAGATGAGCCACTATCATCACCACGGCAGCAAGTACGGCGCTCTGCGGAATACTCAAGGTTCCGAATCGCTCAACGGTCATCTCAAACAACGAAGAATTTCCCACCTGCCCAAGGACGGGGGGGACAGCAAATTTCTGACTTCGAGTGAGAAACCGAGCGAGACCTAAGGCGATATTCATCATGGCCAATGTGATGATGAAACTCGGTAGCCCGGACGAAATCGTCAGCCATCCCGATGTCAGACCCATCAGCAGGGCGATTAACAACGGTATCAGAATGACGATTGCTGTCATCATGAACGAAACGTTTGCAGTTCCATTAACCTCTTTCGGGCCTGCCGCGAACGGGGATTCCCACAGCACGCCGCATAAACAGGCCGATAGTAGTGCCACCATCCCGACAGAGAGATCGATCTCTGCGCAGAGCAATACAAACGTCAGGCCTGTCGCAACGATCGCGAGGACCGCACCCTGCTTCAATATCAACGACAGTGCACCGAAGCTCACAAAGTCGCTGGCAACGACCGAGAAAACCATGACAAGCGTTGCCAGACTGATCAGCGGCGCGAAGTCGGCGAGTTGAAATCGAGGTGCAAGCGAAACTTCGGAATTACGGCTCATTGGTCTATTTCTTTGCCTTCTTTAACGTCGTCAGGTACTCAACGACATCCGCCATTTCTTCCTTCGAAAGCAGCTTCGCAAGGTCAGCAGGCATGAGCGAAATCTTTTGTTTGGCTCGTTCATCAATTTCCTTAATGGGGAATGTGCGAACGATCGCATCAATTCCTTTCAGACTTATTTTGTCGGCATCCTCACTGATGATGATGCCGGTTTGCGTTGTTCCATCGTGCAATGCAATCGTCCACGATTCATAATTGTGACTGATTCCGGCACTTGGGAAAATGATCGATTCGAACAGTGCCTGTTTACTCAGCTTGGCACCAATTTCCGATAAATTCGGGCCGACTTCCTTCCCTTCACCGTTCACAACATGGCAGGTGTTGCACTTGCCGGTCGTTGCGAAAAGTTTCTGGCCGTTGCCGACATTCCCTTTAAGCTGCGCCAATTCTCCCAGCGAGGGGAGAGGCTTAGAGTCTTTTCCTGGTGGCAGAGGAAACATCTGTGCCGCAGCATTACGAACGTCGTTGAACGTCGAGCTATGCAGCGCCGCTGAGAGCGCTGGTGCCAGTGATTCGTCATATTTTTTGGACGAGGCCAGCTTCACGAGTTCGGCAGCACCTTGCTTCGATTGCGACGCCCCCTTAATGGCCTCTCGTCGCAGATCAAGTGGTAGCTGGTCGTTGCTGACCAGCGGTATCAACAACTCGGCGGCGTAGGCGTCACCAGAATTACTGAGTGCCGTTGCGGTTGCCACAGCCGTCTTGCCTTCTTTTGTGTTAAGTCCCTTTTTCAACAACTCGGTCTGGCCCTTCTTGAGCAACACCCGAATGGCGTCGATACTCAGTTGTTCATCAGGCTTCGCTTGAGCCAGTGTCAGCAGTTCTGGGAATCTGCCAGAAACATTGAATTTTTCGACAAGCGTTACGAATTGCGACTGCCCCTTCATCCCATCAAGGACTCGATTCATTGCCGCGAGATGATCGGAATTCTTCGTGATATCGAAGGATGGCAACCTGCTGATTGCTTCTGCGTTCACGTATTTTGTCTTCGCTTCGTCACCGAACTTACCAAACGCGAGATCGATGAGCGCGGCATCTTTGCCAGGTCCCGACAAGAAATCGAAAGCTCTCAGATACCTCGGGGCATCTGCTTCTGAGATCCGATCCGATTTGAGCAAATAAGCTAATCCGACGGGCGCCAGCGTTCCGCGTGATCTCCAGATGATATCCCTCGCAATTGGACTGGCCGCGAGATCCGAAGGGTCTGGATTGCCGACTTCCCCTCGGGCTGCGGCGAGACAGGCATCCCAGTCGTGATCGGCAGCGATACCTAGCGCTTCCAGATACCAGCGATCCATGCCGTCATGCAGTACGGCAAGCTTGCCCCAGAGTTCAGCCTTCTGTGGCGATTTTAAGAGTCGCAAAGCCAGTGCACATTCGCGTCGAACCTGAGATGAGGAATCACTCACCAGCGTTTTGAGGACATTCACCAGTTCGTCGGTATTTGCTTTTTCTTCAACTGTAGGGAGTTTCTGTCGAGCCAATCTGAGTGCGGCAATTCGAATGTCGGAGTCTTTATCTTTCACTGCAGCGGAAATGGACTTCTGTCGGTAGGCCGGGATTTTTGCAAGCACACCCAAGGCTCTTGCCCGATAACGAGGATTCGTATCGCTTTCAAAAACGCTGGTCAGTGCAGCCCCGACTTTGTCCGGTTCGGTCGCAGAAAACGATTGAAGCGCAGTCCATGCCACATAACGTGCGACAAGATTCGGGTTCTTCAATGCTTCGATCGCCCCGGCAATTGTCGAAACATCGACTTTCGGGATCTTGTAGGGTGACTTGGGCGGGGCGACTCGGAACAACCGACCTTTGTCGACATCACCCATGCGATGGCCACCGACACCTGGGTCGTACCAGTCTGCCACGATCAGAGAACCATCCGGTGCGACGCAGACGTCTGATGGACGAAACCAGTTATCACGAGCACCGTACAGGATATCGACGATCTCGGCCTTGTAGCCCGCGCCGGCTTTCTTGGCAGGATAGGCCCGGACAACATTGGGGCCAGCATCACAATGGATGATCTGATTCTGAAAGACGTCCGGCAGCAGCGTCCCTTCGTAAAAGCAGATGCCGGTTGGGGACCCGGCTCCAGTTTGAATCAAATTCGGGACAACGCCAGGATCGTTCAGGTGCCAATGTCGTAATGGAATTTCAGTTTCCATATTCGTACGAGGTGTTTGCCAGCCAGCTCCGGTCACTTCATCCACATAACCGAAATTGCCACCTTCCATCACATAGTTGATTCGAACTCCCTTGTTTCCGTCGTCATCATTATCCGATTGCCAGACCGTACCAAAACTATCGACGGTCAATTCGTAATTGTTTCGGAAGTTGTGGCCGAGCACTTCGAATTCCGAACCATCCATGTTGCAACGAAATGCCATCCCCTGACGATATGGCTTGCCACCGTCATTGACTTCGTGGCCCGCAACGTCGACGACCGGTTTGGCATTCTTGTCGTAAACACGATGCCCCGTGTTGCCAACGTTCCAATACAGTTTGCCGTCCGGTCCGAAGATAAAGGCATGGGTCGAGTGGTCATGTTGAGGATCGCCAACGTTTGTGAACAATACTTCTTTCTTGTCTGCTTTCAGGTCGCCGTCTTCGTCGGTAAAGACCCAGACATTCGGTGCACACGAAACAATGGCTTTTGTCCCTTTTCCCGAAGGGGTGGGAAAGACGCAAATTCCGAGAGCGGAATCAACTTCATGTCCCTGAAAGAACACGGTCTGCTTGTCTGAGATTCCATCGCCGTTGGTGTCTTCGACGACGAGGATTCGGTCACCTTCTTTCCGCTCACCCTGTCGATGGCGGTAGTTCACGACTTCGCAAACCCAGACACGACCAAGATGGTCGACATCAATGTCCGATGGACTGAGCATCCCGGAAGACTCGGAAGCGAAAAGAGTGGCTTCGAGTCCCTCTGCGACGTCCAAAGCAGCAACCGCGTCTTTGGAATCACGACTTCCCTGTCCACCTGCAGGTGACTGCAAATATTTCGCCGACGGCTTCTGCGTGAAGACCAGGAATTGGACTGAGCTGGATAGTCCTTGATCTGATCCACCATTATCGATACCGCCGCGCGCCTTGAATCGCGTGATCCCTGGAGGAAGGTCGAATGCCAGGACTGAATTTGCATGCACTCCAATCCCGTATTCAACAGCCTTGCCTGCGATCTTCATCGCTTCACCGTTGGCATTCTTGTTCACATTGACCTGGCCCCAATCGGCCGTTGCCGACTTCCATTTTAATTCGGTCAGTTTTTTCTCGCCCGCTGCTCCGACAAGCCGAGGTTCGGCCCAATCGGCCCAGTCAGCTGTGAATCCATCTCCCGCGTCGCGAACGACGAGGTACAGCTCTTTCGCTCCGGTCACATCGACGTCAATGTCGACGGAAAGTCCCGGAGTCGAAGTATTGATCACCTTTGATTGAAACTTCGGTTCTTGAGCGAAAACGCCGGTACCGAGGGCCACAAGCATCGCGAACGAGGCGAGAAAACGCGGATTCATGAGAACGAAGCTCCGATTGTCGAAAGGGGGTATGCACCACGCATGATTACCGACTGCGAGACACATGATCTGATTAATTGAAGAATCAGTTACATCATGGGTGTGCGAACAAACCAAGGTGCGCTGAGCAGCGGCAGTCTTCAGCTTATTCGACCTGTTGGAATTGTGCTCACATGTCAAATGCACAAGGTGCAAGCCGCTCGGCTTGCACCTGTTGGAAGAGTTACGCGATTACTTCTTATTCCATTGATCGAGCATTGCCTGAACCATTGCTGGATTAAAGTCATCAGGTATCTTTTCGTCATGATTCTGAAGCAGATCATTGACGGTCACATGACCGGCAGGAACACCGTCGCTTGGAACATCGGCACCAGCAGTCCAGACAACGGCATTCAGGACCAGCTTTCTGAATTGATCATTGCCCCAGTTCCAGTGAACATGTCCACCACTGGTCCCGAATCCGCGTCCGCCGTCTGGCCGCTCACGAGCCCAAGCCATGTGCTGTGGTTCTTTGCGTTCCAGCACAGCCTTACGGACTTCAGGGTTGCCGCTGTGAGGACCATCGCCACGGCTGAGTGATTCCTTCGGAGGCAGATCGGTCAAAATCGGTGTCACGCCATCCATCTTTTCACGAAACCGCATGTGGTAATACCATTCATCATTCGTCGAAAATGGCTGCACACCGCGAGTCGTTGCGTGGACGGGAAGCTTCGTGTAATTCGCCACCCAGTGCGGGTTAACCGACCAGTGTGGCTCAAAATATCCGCCAATCCAGTTGAGAAATGCGTCCCCTGGCTTTCCTGCTGTTGTCTCGACGCCGTAGTGAATACAAACGATTCCTGCTCCCTTGGCGGCAAGTGCATTTAGCTCGTCAAGATGGCTGTTGAAGGGATGTCCGCCTCCGCCGTCGGAATAGATCAGGATCGTATTCGCAGAAGCGAGTTTCTCGGCGCTTGGCCAACCCTGTTTCTGAATCGAAAAGACTTCGGCTTCAACGGGAAGTCCGCTTTCATTAATCAGCTTCGCCAGCAGCGAGCATCCTGCCAGATGGTCATGAGCACCAAATCCGTGACTCGGATTTCCCGCGATCAACAAAGCCTTTTTTTTTGCACCCGTGCTGCCGGTCGTCCCTTCGCTTTTTAGTTGCTTCAGCTTGATGTTCCGGAACTGAACCTTCATCGGTGGACCAGCGTGAAGCTGTAGAGCAAGCACACCCTTTGAACGACGTTCAGCCTTGTCTTCGTCAATGACGACCGACGTGAGGACCCCATTGATGCGGTGCTCAAAAGTAAAACCTTTCGCACTGACATGGTACTCGTTCCAGTCCTCTTTCTTGATCTTGTCTTGAATGGCATTCGTATCGCCAAATGTTTCCAGAACCTTTGGCTTGTGATCAGCCCCAATCTCGGTTTTCTGACCGCGAAGAGCAAGAATGCCACGGAATCGCTCGCCATAATTGATACCCGAATATGTGTTGCCGGCTTCGAAGTCGGCCTGATAGCCACCGATCACCCACTTTTCGTTGGGGACTTCAAAACTGCGGTACTGGATACCCGAGTTTCCGTTGATAATCTTATATTCCAGCTTCAATTCGAAGTCGGCCGTTTCACCACCACGCCAGATAATAAAGGTGTTGCCTTTCGTTACCTTGGCTTCAGTTGTCTGTCCGGTAATTGTCCCGTCTTCCACTCGCCAGAATTCAGGATTGCCGTCCCATTTGTCGAGCGTCTTTCCATCAAAGATCGTTTCCCAGCCATCCTGAGCCTGAATCGAACCTGATACGCCGAACAAGGCGACCATCAGTGAACACAGTATCCATCCCATCCGAAATCGCATGTGCATCTCCTGTTGAATCATCAAGAAGTGGTTTTGATGCTGACCATCAATTCGCTGAAAAGCATGAATCGACGAATCTCTATTTGACCATATTCCAATCGCTATTCGCAACTGCTGCCAAGTGCCGTGACCATATCGTTCTTTATTTTCCTCGGATGGACTCTTGGACTGTTCAACTGATTCAATGTTCTCGAGCTAAAGGGTATCAGTGACTACCATTTCAGAACTGTCCGCGATTTGCTCCGAGCGGAATCCTGATCCAACGGAACAACGACGGCGAATCGTCGAACTGATTTCGGGCGGTTCCGACGTCAATTCCAGCGACAAGAACGGAGTCACGGCACTTCATCATGCTGTACGGTTTCGATTCCTGGCTGTAGAACAGGCCTTGATTGAGCATGGCGCTAACGTCGACCGGTACTCCTGAAACCGCAGGAAGCCAACAAGAGGCCATCGAGATTATTCGACTGCTGATTGCTGCTGGGGCAGACCCGTTTATCGCGAATAAATCTGGAAAGAATCCCGCCGAATACGTTAAAGATGATGCGATCAAGTTGTTGCTCAAACCGAGCCTCAAGAAAAAATCCGGCAAACGTGCGACGACACATTCGACCACAAAAAATGGAAACGTGACGTAATGTGAATAGATCACGGATTTTCGTGAGCGTCGAATCCAAGCTCGTCAGGATTTCTTATTTCTTGCTGGCCGAACTCCCGAAATTTTCGCCTTGCGAGGGTTGGCAACGCTGCGCTTGCTCGCTTCATGAGGAGAGAGATCGGTAACGGCGGCAAATCCGCCATCTTTGGTTGAGTATGCAAGAACCTCGCCTGTTTCCATCTGATAGATCCAGGCATGCAGGGTCAGTTCCCCACGTTGCAACTTGACCGCGACCGCCGGGTGCGTCTGAAGGTTCTCAATCTGAACCAGTACGTGTTCGCGCACGGCAATTTCTAAC